>NZ_WMHO01000086.1 GCF_010994245.1 Sandarakinorhabdus rubra | reverse complement strand
GCCTGCAGCAGCGCCGCACCCACCCCGCGGCGGGCGGCATGCGGCGCCACGAAGAAGGCGCGGATCTTCGCGGCATCGCGCGTCGGATCAAGCAGGCCCGAACTGCGCCCGGCAAAACGGTCCCCGCCGAACAGCGTGGCGCGCCGGCTCCAGCCGCCGCAGCCGGCAATGCCCGCGTCATCTTCCGCCACCAGGTAGGTGCCATCGCCGACCAGCTCGCTGTCCACCCCGAAGACATGGGCGATGGCAGCCTCGGTCTCCTCAGCCGTGTAGAAGCCCTGGCTGAGCACGCGGGCCGAAGCGGTGATCAGCGCCTCCAGCGCCGGGATCTCGGCCGCATCAGCTGGGCGAATTACCAGACCGGTCATGACAGGGGGTCAGGCGCGATACTGGCTGCGCCCGTCGACCACCGTTTCGATGATCCGGATATCCTTGATCCGATCAGGCGCGATTGCAGTCGGGTCCTCGGCCAGCACGACATAATCGGCCAGCTTGCCGGCGGTGAGGCTGCCCTTGCTCGCCTCTTCCTTGGCCGCCCAGGCGCCGTTCAACGTGTTGATGCGGATGGCTTCCAGCACCGAAACACGCTGATTGGCGCCCCAGGTCTCGCCGTTCCAGCCGGTGCGGGTGACCATGCCCTGGATGCCCATCAGCGGCGCGAACGGGCCGGGGAAGAAATCGCTGCCGGCGCACACCTTGATGCCATGATCGAGGAAATCGCGGAACGCCATGGCGTGGGCCATGCGGTCAGCGCCGTAGAATCCGAACTTGTCGCTGTTGTAATAGGCGTAGCTGGTGAACGGCGCCGGCACCGCGCCGATTGCCGCCATGCGCTTCAACAGGCTTTCGTTGACCAGCGTGCAGTGGGTGATCTTGGGGCGCAGGTCCTTCACCGGCACCTTTGCGAGCGCGCGTTCGAAGGCGGTGAGCGCCATGCCGATCGTCACGTCGCCGTTGGCGTGGATGTTGGGCTGGATGCCGGCGCGCACCATCTTTTCCACCCAGGCGTCCAGCACGTCCTGCGGTTCGGTGATGTTGCCATAATAGGGCGGGGTGCGCCCTTCATAAGGCGTGGAGAGCGCCATGGTGCGTTCGGAAAAACTGCCATCGGCGGTGTGCTCTGCGGTGGCACCCAGCCGAATCCAGTCATCGCCAAAGCCGGTCTTCAGCCCCGCCGCCACCATCTGGTCGAGGAAGGCGCCGCGCGCTTCATAACTGACCCGGTGGGTCAACTGTCCGGCGGCGCGCACGTCCTGGATGGCAGCAAGGTCGCCGCCCTGGTGGTGCACCGTTGTCAGGCCATAGCGGCTGAAGGCGGCGCTGATGTGCGCGATGCCGGCGCGGGCGCGCTTGGCCTTCTCGGCCGCGTCGAAGCTGGGCCGCTGGCCCTTTTCCTCCACCAGGTCGATGGCATTGTCGGTGATGCGGCCCGAAAGCCGGCCATCGGGCAGCCTGTCGAAGGTTCCGCCCGGCGGGTTGGGCGTGTCGCGGGTGATGCCGGCCAGCTTCAGGGCATGGCTGTTGACGAACACCGTGTGGCCGCCGCGGTGGCGCACCATCACCGGATGGCTGGTGCTGATCCTGTCCAGATCGTCCACCGTTAGCTGGCGGCCATCCTTCAGCTTGGTGTCGTCATGGAAATAGCCTTCCACCCAGTATCCCGGCGGCGTCTGCGCGGCCTTGGCCTTCAGCTTGTCGATGATCGACTGGATGGTGACGAACTCGACCTCGAACGGGTTGCCGACCAGCACTTCATACAGCAGCACTTCGCCGATCGGATGGTTGTGGCAGTCGATGAAGCCGGGCACCACGCACGCACCCTTCAGGTCGACAAGCCGTGTACCGGTGCCGGACAGGGACTTCACCTCGTCCCCGCCCACCGCCAGGATGCGCCCCGCCTTGATGGCCATGGCGCTGGCGCGTGGCCGGCCATCGTCCATGGTGATCAGCCGGCCGTTGAACAGGATCGTGTCGGCATCGCCCTCGTGCGCGGCGACGCGCGCCGCCCATGAGGCCCAGAACGCCCCTGCCAACATCTGCCTGCGATCCATGCCCCAGCTCCCCCGACTTGACTTAGCTGCGCCCATGCTGCGCCGGACACGGCCTGTTGCCAAGAGGGCAGGCTTGTGGCGCCGGCAGCGCAGGTGGTAATCTTGCTTCCAGGAGGGCCGCGATGGCGGGCACGCGGGCTACGGGGCAGGGGCAAAGGGGCATCCGGCAGCCATGGCCATGGTTCGCGCTGGCTTTGGCGCTGACCGGCTTTGGCTTCTGGCCCAGCTTCCTGTCCAACCTCGGCAACGCGCCGATCCATCTTCTGGTGCATGGCCTTTCGGCAACCCTCTGGATGGCACTGCCTGTTTTGCAGGCCCTGCTGATCCTGCGACGGCACCGCGGCCTGCATCGCCAGATCGGCTATGCTTCGCTGCTGCTGGCCGGCATCGTGATCTTCAGCGGCCTCAGGGTGGTGCAGACGATGGTGATCGGCGATGACGGCGCCGATCTGCCCACCCTCTACAAGTTCGTGCTGCTCGATCTGACCGGCATTGCGCTGTTCGCGGCCTTCGTGGGCCTGGCGATCCTGGCCGCCCGGCGGCGGGATATCGGGCTGCACCTGCGGTTGATGGCCTGTTCCACCATCATCCCGCTGGAGGCTGCCAATGAACGCACCGCGATGATCCTGTTCCCCGACCTGGTGCCCAGCTTCGGGGTGGCGCTCTATTTTTCTCTGGTCAGCGTCGAGATTGTCTGCGCCGGCCTGATCGCGGCGGAATGGCGCTCTGGTCGGGTGCGCTGGCCGTTTCCGCTGCTGCTCGGCTATTATCTCGTGATGCACGCCCTTGTGACACCGATCGCCATGAGCCCGCAATTCCGGGCCTTGGCCGATGCCTATGCCCGACTGGGTGGGTGACTAGAGGCGCTGCAGCGCCGCTCGGCTGCGGACAGCGGCGCGACGGCGGCTTATGACGCCGATCAGGCCGAAGCCGGTCAGCATCGTCAACCACGTGCCGGGTTCGGGCACCGGCTCGGTGCCGTCAAAGACAAGGGCGCGGGTGGTGACCGTCAGCGTGTAATTCTGCCCGCCCGGAACCTGAGGGGCAAAGTCCGCCAGGTTGAAGGTGAAGATATCCTGAAACAAGCCAAGGGTGCCGGGGTCGAAGGTCATCGAGAAGATGCGGGACTGGCCGCCCGGCAGGTTGGCGAGCTGGGTGAAATTGGTGGTGAAATTGCTGGTCAGGTTGGTGAAGGAGATCAGCTGCAGGCCCGCGCTGTTGTTGTCACCGATGTTGTAGAGGATGAAGTCCAGCGTCACCGGGCCGCTGCCCAGTTGCAGGTTGCCGAAGTTCAGGAAGGTGGTGAGATCGCTCACCAGCGGATCGAACGATGGGTTGGCATGGTTGATCACGCGCGCATTGGCGGTGATCACCAGCGGGGTGGTCTTCAGGCCGACGCCACCGGGGGCATAATCCTGCATCGAGAAGGTGAACGTCTCGCTGTTGGTCCCGACCGTCGTGGGGTTGAACGCCAACTGGAAATTCTGCGACGCGCCGGCGGCAAGATTGGTCAGCGATGTCAGCGTGGTGGAGAAGTTGGTGTTGTTGGTGGCGCGGCCCGTGCCGATCAGGCTGGTGCCGGCGGTGTTGATGTCCCCCAGGTTGGCCACGGTGAAGTTCTGGCTGACCGGGCCGCTGCCGGCGAAGACCGTGCCGAAATCGATGGTCTGGCTGGTCTGCACCTGCGCCGGGCTGAGCGAGGGCGCACTGAACTTCAGATAATTATAGGTGATGCTGTACTGGTTGCTCGCCGGCGTGGTGCTGCCCAGGCTGTAGTTGGAGACCACCGAACCTGAGGTTATGTTGGCACCGTTGACGATGCGGTTGGTGCCGGAAGACCGGGCCGTGAACAGGGTGGTGCCCGGCCCGGTGCCGGCGACGCTGGCAAGATCGGTGAGGGTGGCGGTGCCGCTGATCGTGCCGGTGCCCGAACGGCTGTTGTTGTTTGGGCTGTTGTTGCAGTCGCCACCGTCGCATTTCGGGGCGAGCGAGATGCTGCTTCCGGCGATGGTGGCGCCGCCGATCGATATGGAGGCTGTCTGATTCACCGTGGCATCGATGGTGCGGCCGCTGCCGTTGCCGGGCGCCACGCCGGTCACGCCCGCGGTGAGGGCATAGCTGGTGTTCACCGTGGCCTGCGCCCCCACCAGGATGCCGGTGGTGAGGTCGAAGCGGGTGATGCTGACCGTGCCGATCGTGCTGACGTTGGTGAAATCGCTGGTGCCGGGGCCGACGCGGGTCTGGGTGAAGTTGGACAACAACTGAGTCGGGCTGGCGCTGAAGCTGATTTGCAGCGGCACCACGGCCTGGGCGCGGGTGGCCATTGCAAGCCCCAGCAACAGAGCAGCAACGCGTTTCAACCCAACGACCTTCACTCGCCCCCCTCGCTGGCGCGAAAACTCATAACCCGCGCGACGCCATGCAAGTTTTGGACCATTTCGGAGGAATGTCGTAATGCATTGATAAAGCGAAATAGTTTGATCTGGTCGGGTGTTGGCGCCGGGCGCGACTGTAAGGCAGGCCGACAGTTTGCCTCCAAAATGGCGCCGTTTCGGGGTCAGCCGCGCGGTGCGTGCCTTCCCCAATCAGCCAGTTTTGCCGGCCCCGCTGCCAGCCCACACTCGGCCCTGCACTGGAAAGGGACTTGCCATGGACTTCGCGCTGCCGGCCGACCTTAAGGCCTATCTCGCCGAACTCGACGCCTTCATCGATGCCGAGATCAAGCCGCTCGAACAGGCCGACGACAATATCCGCTTCTTCGATCACCGCCGCGAGTGGGCGCGCACCGACTTCGAGCATGGTGGTTTACCAAGGCGCGAATGGGAACTCCTGCTGCGCGAAGCGACGATCCGCGCCGACAAGGCCGGTCACTGGCGCTTTTCGGCACCGAAGAAATATGGCGGCAAGGATGGCAGCAACCTGTGGATGGCGGTGATCCGCGATCATTTCGCTGCCAAGGGCCTCGGCCTGCACAACGATCTGCAGAACGAGCACAGCATCGTCGGCAATTTTCCCTTCGTTGCCATGTTTGAGACGTTCGGCACGCCGGCCCAGCAGGAGGAGTTCATCCTCGGCGGATTCGCTCGCAACCGCATCACTGCCTTCGGCCTCACCGAGCCGAACCACGGATCGGATGCCACCCACATGGAAACCCGTGCCGTGCCGGAAACCCGCGACGGCGTCGCCGGCTGGCTGATCAATGGCGAGAAGATGTGGACGACGGGCATGCATGTCGCCACCCATTGCGCCACCTTCTGCCGCACATCGGGGGCGGACGGCGCGGCGCGCGGCATCTCCTGCTTCCTCGTCCCCACCTCGACGCCGGGGCTGAAGATCGAGGAGTATCTGTGGACCTTCAACATGCCGACCGATCACCCGCGGGTCAGCTTCACCAACGTGTGGGTGCCGGAATCGGCGCTGCTCGGCCCGCTGGATGGCGGGCTGTCGCTGGCCCAGAGCTTCGTTCACCAGAACCGTATTCGCCAGGCCGCCTCGTCGCTGGGCGCCGCGACCTTCTGCGTGGAGGAAAGCGTGCGTTATGCGCGGACCAGAAAGCCGTTCGGCGAGCCGTTGTCGCGCAACCAGGCCATCCAGTTCCCGCTGGTCGAGCTGGCCACCCAGTGCGAGATGCTGCGCCTGCTGATCTACAAGACGGCGTGGGACATGGACCACATGCCCCACGAGGCCATCGAGCACGAATTGTCGGACAAGATCTCGATGTGCAACTATTGGGCGAACCGGCTGGTCTGCGAGGCGGCCGACCGGGCCATGCAGGTGCATGGCGGCATCGGCTATAGCCGTCACAAGCCGTTCGAGCATATCTTCCGCCACCACCGCCGCTATCGCATCACCGAGGGCTCCGAAGAGATCCAGATGCGCAAGGTGGCGGCCTATCTGTTCGGCTATCTGGGGCCGAGGAAGAAGCAGTTCGCGAACCTTTGAGGGGAATGGCGATGACCACGCTTGCGGTGAACAAGGCAGAGCTTGGTGCCACGTTGGCGCTGCCCGATCCGCCGGCTCCGGCGCCGGGCCAGGCGCGGTTCCGGGTGGAGCGCTTTGCGCTGACCGCCAACAATGTCACCTATGCCGTCCACGGCGAGGATTTCGGTTACTGGCACTTCTTCCCCAGCGGGCAGGAGGGGCTGGGCATCGTACCGGTGTGGGGCTTTGGCGCGGTGGAGGCCAGTGCTGCCGAGGCGGTGACCGAAGGCCAGCGCTTCTTCGGCTATTGGCCGATGGCCAGTGCTGCGCTGATGGAACCAGTGGCCGCCAGCCGCGCCGGCTTCACCGATGGCGCCGCCCACCGCGCCGCGCTGCCGCCCTTCTACAATCGCTACAACGTCGCCACCGCCGATTGGGGCAGCGAAGCACTCCAGTGCCTGTTCCGCCCGCTCTATGCCACCAGCTTCCTGATCGATGCGCTGCTCAGCGCCAGTCCGGTCGACACGCTCGTTCTCAGCTCCTCGTCCTCGAAGACCGCGCTGGGGGTGGCGCAGGCGGCGCGCGGGCGCCAGCAGATCGTCGGTCTCACCTCGCCCGGCAACCGCGCCTTCTGCGAGGCGACCGGCTATTATGACGCCGTCCTCTCCTATGCCGAGGTGGCCGCCGTGCCGGGAACGCGGATCGCCTTCATCGATTTTGCCGGCAACGGCGCGGTGCGGCTGGCGGTGCACACGGCGCTCGGCGACCGCCTGGCCGAAAGCCACGTGGTGGGCGACACCCACTGGCAGGCCGACAATATCGCACAGCTGCCCGGCCCGGTGCCGGCGCTGTTCTTCGCGCCGACTGTGGCACAGGGCCGCGTCGCCGAATGGGGTGCCGCGGGCTTTGACGCCCGGCTCGCCGCGGCCTGGAAGCGTTTTGCCGGCACGCTGGGCTGGCTGCGCATCGAGGAGGTGAACGGCCGCCACGCCGTCGCCGATGCCTGGGCCGATCTGGTGCGGGGCCGCATCGATCCGGCGGTGGGCCTGATAGCGTCTCTCTGACCGTTCAGCCTGCCGAAAGCCGGGGTGCGCCAATACCCCGTGCATGGCTGGGATTTGGACATCATGTCGCAAATTTCCATCTTGAACGCACCGTTACACGGGCGTAACAGCCGCCGCTTGTCGGCCTGTGCGCGATGTTGCGGGGCGGGACATGAGTGAACCGTGCGCCTGCCAACCCGGCGCCGCTAGGAGGGACTGAAAATGAAGTTTCTGGCTGTTGTTGCTGCTGCCACGGTGATCGCCGCTCCGGTTGCCGCCAAGGAAATCACCGTTCAGATGCTGAACAAGGGCAAGGAAGGCGCCATGGTGTTCGAACCGGGCTTCATCAAGGCTGCCCCGGGTGACACCGTGAAGTTCGTCGCCACCAACCCCGGCCACAACGCCCAGACCATCCCCGGCTTCCTGCCGGCCGGCGAAGCCGAACAGAAGGGCCAGATGGGCAAGGATTTCGTGCTGAAGGTCGGCAAGCCGGGCCTGTACGGCATCAAGTGCCTGCCGCACTTCTCGATGGGCATGGTTGCCCTCGTGCAGGTCGGCAACGGCCCGTCGGCCAACCTCGCCGCCGCCAAGGCCGTGAAGCTGTCGCCGCTGGCCACCAAGCGCATGACTGCCTACCTGGCCCAGGCCAAGTAAGCCGGATTTCCCGCTGAGACGACGGCCGGAGCGGCGACGCTCCGGCCGTTTTCGTTTGTGCCCAGGGTCGGCGCCCTGCCGACGGACGCAGCCGGTTGCAACTGCGCGCACATCCGCTATGCCCTTTGCCCGTGGAGCAGGCGGGGAGGCCAGTTTTGAGCGCAGAGGCAGGACGGGTCGAGGATGTGATCGACCCGAAGCGGGATCGGCTGGTCATCGTGGCCAGCTCGCTGGGCACCGTGTTCGAATGGTATGATTTCTTCCTCTACGGCATCCTCGCCGGCCTGCTCGGCAAGCTGTTCTTCGCCACCGGCAACCCCACCACCGAACTGCTGTTCAGCCTGTTCGCCTTTGCCATCGGCTTCTTCTTCCGGCCGCTGGGGGCGCTGCTGTTCGGCTGGTTCGGCGACAAGGTGGGGCGCAAATACACCTTCCTGATCACCATTTCCGTGATGGGCGGGGCCACCGCCTGCATCGGCCTGCTGCCCACCTTCGAACAGGCCGGCATCCTGGCGCCGATCCTGTTGCTGGTGCTGCGCACCCTGCAGGGGCTGGCGCTGGGCGGCGAATATGGCGGGGCGGCGATCTACGTGGCCGAACATGCGCCGCCCGGCAAGCGCGGCGCCTATACCAGCTGGATCCAGGCGGCGGCGGCCGGCGGCTTCATGCTCACGCTGGCGGTGGTGCTCAGTGCCAAGGCGATCATCCCGGAAGCGGAGTTCAACGCCTGGGGCTGGCGGGTGCCGTTCCTCGTCTCCATCCTGCTCCTCGCCATCTCGATCTGGGTGCGGCTGATGCTGTCGGAAAGCCCGGTGTTCCAGAAGATGAAGGCCGCCGGCACCACGTCAAAGAACCCGTTCAAGGATGCGCTGTCCGCGCCGGGCAACAAGGGGCGGCTGCTCATCGGGCTGGCGGTATCGGCCGGCTTCACGGTGATCTTCTACACCAGCCAGTTCGGCACCCTCTATTTCCTGCAGAACACCGCGCGCCTGCCGGAAACCGAGGCCTTGCTGTATCTTGCCGTCGGTGTGCTCGTCTCGGCGCCGGCATATGTCTATTTCGGCGGCCTGTCGGACCGGTTCGGGCGCAAGCAGGTACTGGTCGCCGGCTTCGCGCTGACCCTGGTGTTCCTGTTCCCGATCTTCCACCTGATGGCCAAGGGCGCCAACCCGGCGCTGTCGGAAGCCATTGCCACCGCGCCGGTCACGGTCGAGCTGCCGCCCTGCGATTACAACATCTTCCTGAAGCAGGAGGCGGAGTGCGGCAAGGCGCTGGAATGGCTGACCAAGCGCGGCGTCTCCTATGGCAAGACCGATGCGCCGGTGCTGGCCATGAATGTCGCGGGCACAAGGCTGGAAGGCTTCGACAAGGACGCATGGAACGCGGCGCTGAACAGCGCCGGCTGGCCGGAAAAGGCCGATCCTGACCGCATCGTCGCCTGGCAGCTGCTGCTGGCCGTGATGGCCATCGGGCTGCTCAGCGGCTGGACCTACGCGCCGATCGCGGCGCTGCTGGTCGAGATGTTCCCGGCGCGGGTGCGCTACACCTCGATGTCGGTGCCCTATCATATCGGCACCGGCTACTTCGGCGGCTTCCTGCCCGTGGTCTCGCAATATATCGTCGTCTCCACCGGCGATGTCTTTGCCGGCCTGTGGTACACGATCGCGGTTGTGGTGGTGGGCCTGATCGTCATGCTGCTGTTCCTGAAGGACACGCGCGACATCAACATCAACGACTGAGGCGCAGGCATGACAGGTCAAGGCACCGGACCGCTCGCCGGTTATCGTATCGTCGACCTCTCGCAGATCGTCAGCGGCCCGATGGCGGCCACCATGCTGGCCGATCAGGGGGCAGAGGTCGTCAAGGTGGAGAGCCCCGGCGGCGATCCGGTGCGGGCGCTGGGGCCCAAGAAGGGTGACCTTTCCTCGATGTTCATCGCCGTCAACCGCGGCAAGCAGGGCCTGTGCCTTGATTTGAAGCATGAAGACGGCCTGGCCATCCTCGAACGGCTGGTTGCCGGCGCCGACGTGCTGATCGAGAATTTCCGCCCTGGCGTGCTGGCCCGGCTGGGGCTGGACTGGGAGCGGCTCCAGGGCCTCAACCCGCGCCTGATCTATTGCAGCATCACCGGCTTCGGGCCGGACGGGCCCTATCAGAATGTGCGCGTCTATGATCCGGTGATCCAGGCGGTCTCCGGCATTGCCGCCAGCCAGGTCGACCGGGAGGGCACGCCGCAATTGGTGCGCCACCTGGTGGCCGACAAGGTGACGGCGCTGACCGCGGCGCAGGCGATCACGGCGGCGCTGCTGCGGCGGGAGCGCGGCGGGCCTCAGGCG
>NZ_WMHO01000085.1 GCF_010994245.1 Sandarakinorhabdus rubra | reverse complement strand
CCGATCTGCACGCGCTGTTCGCCGAGTGGCGGCGCTGGCACGATGCCCGCCCGGCCAGCGGTGTGCCCGATTACACGCCGGCCGCGATTGCCGCCCGCGCCGCCGGCCTGAAGCAGTTCGAAGCCCGGCTGGCCGCCATCGACACCGCCGGCTGGGCAGTGGACGACCAAGCCGATTGGCAGCTGGTCAGAGCCGAGATGAATGGCCTGAAGTTCGATCTGGAGGTGGCACAGCCCTGGGCGCGCGATCCGGCCTGGTATCTTTCGGTCTGGGGCGCGCAGAGCGACACGCCGGCGCACGAGGGCCCGGTGCACGCGGCGCCGGTGGAGGTCTGGCAATATCGCTTCCCACTCAGCAAGGCCGATGCTGCAAAGCTGGCCGGCGAACTGGCGCACATCCCGCCGCTCCTGCAACAGGCCCGCGGCAACCTCACCGGCAATGCCGCCGACCTGTGGAATGCCAGCCCGATCACGCTGGGTGACCAGCTGGATGCACTGCGCGAACTGCAGGGCAAGGCGAAGGGCCACCGCGATCTCGAGCGCGCCACCGCCGCCGCGCTGGCCGCCACAGAAGACTTCATCGCCTGGGTGAAGGCGCAGGGGCCCACGAAGACCGGCCCCTCCGGCGTCGGGGTCGAGGCTTACAGCTGGTATCTGAAGCATGTGCAGCTGTCGCCCTACACATGGGCGGACGAGGTGGCGATCCTGTCGCGCGAACTGGCGCGCGCGCACGCTGGCCTCAGGCTCGAGGAAAATCACCACAAGCGTCTGCCGGCGCTGACCAGCCCGTCGAGCCAGGCCGAGTGGGACGCCAAGAGCCGGGCCGACATCGC
The DNA here is from genome assembly GCF_010994245.1 of Sandarakinorhabdus rubra. Taxonomy (GTDB): domain Bacteria; phylum Pseudomonadota; class Alphaproteobacteria; order Sphingomonadales; family Sphingomonadaceae; genus Sandarakinorhabdus; species Sandarakinorhabdus rubra. The sequence continues at coordinate 9,437 of NZ_WMHO01000085.1, read as the reverse complement.
GCATTTCATCCGCTTCATGGACGAAACCGGCGTCGCCAGCATCCAGCCGTACATGGCGCCGGAACTGGAAAAGCGCATCGGCCGCTGGGTGCCGGCGGCTGAACAGAATTTCTTCGCCATCGCGCAAGGGCGGGCGCCCAACAGCCTGTTCGCGCACTTCTACCACTGGTGGGACCTGGCCGAGGCGCAGGCGCGCCCGCATCCCTCGCCGATCCGCCGCGGGCCGCTGCTCTACAATATCTGGGTCAGCCGGGCCGAAGGCAACGCCACCGCCATGGAAGCGATGATGCTGGATGCCGGCCTGTTCGACAAGGAGCCCCGGTCGCGCGAGGTGGTGTGGATCATGCAGGCCCAGCGCGCGGCGCGCGGCCTTGCCTCGCTCTATGCCCAAGCCAACATGATCGACCTGAAGGCCGCGATGTCCATGCAGGTGGCGCGCACGCCCAACGGCTGGATGAGCCCGGATCTGCCGTTGCTGGGCTTTGAACAGTCGCTCTATCTGCGCCAGGTCGGCTATGGCTCCAGCTACATCACCGGCAAGGCGCAGGTGGAGCAATTGTTCGCCGAACTGGCCGAACAGGAGCGCGCCAGCCTGCCCGGCGACCGCTTCAGCGTGAAGGGCTTCTATGACCGGTTCGGCAGCTTCGGCCTCATCCCGGTCAGCCTGATCCGCTGGCAGTGGCTGGGGGCGAAGCCCGGCGAACCGCTGCCTGCCGCCCCGCGCTAACGACCGGCTCTGGGGATCAGCAGCAGCTGGGTCTGCCGCCCGTCGATCCAGCGGAAGCTGCTGCCGTCGAAGAAGCCGTCCACCTCCAGTGCGAAGCGCACCTCCTGGCCGCCCCATTCCGGCACCTTCGACACGGCCGCCAGTTCGATTGACCAGGCGGTGTCAGGGTGCAGCGGATAATCGCCGCGGCCGGCCGTTGGCCCCTGGTTGTCCCAGAAGCCGATCGAGGTGCCGGCGGCATGGCCGTGCAGCCCGATGGGGTGGGTGTAGATGATGGGCTGGGTGCCGGCGGCAATCGCGCGCTCACGGGCCAGCCCCAATATCTCGTTGCCGGTGAGGCCGGTGCGGTAGCTGGCGATCAGCGCATCCTGCACCCTGTTGGCCGCCGCGATCCCGGCCTTCAGCCCGGCCGGCGCGTCCGTCTCCCCGGGTCTGAGCACATAGGCCAGCATCTGCGTGTCGGTCTTCAGGCCCAGCATGCCGGCGCAGAAATCGACATGCAAAAGGTCACCGGGCAGGATCACCGGGTTTTCCGGCAGCGTCTGGCGGCCCGGCGTGGCGGGGCCCATCCCGGCGCGCTGGATGCTCACCGACGGCTGGCACCAGGCATCCTGGCGCAGATCGGCCAGCCGCTCGCGATACCACCACACCACGTCCTGCGTGGTGGTGACGCCGGGCGTGATCACCTTTTCCGAAAGGCCTTCCGGGATCAGCGCGTGGGCGACCCGCATGATGCCCTGATAGACCGCCATGTCCTCGGGCGTGCGGGTTTCCAGAACCCCCATCGCCATCCGGTCATGGCTTTCCAGCCGGCTGGCCAGCGGACCCAAGGCCGTGACCAGCTGGCGATGCTCGCCCACGGTCAGGCCGTTGGCCAGCGCGAACTCGCCGCTGATGTTGATGGCAATGCGCTGCGGATCACGCTCGGCCACCAGCTGCGCGACGCGCGCCCACTGGTCGGGCTGCTCTTCCGGGTTCCAGGCGGCGGGAAACAGATCGCCCACCGGATAGCGCGACACCGCCAGCCGCTCGACGCCCTTCTCCGGCCCGCGATCGTGGAAGATCAGCACCATGCGCCGCCGCGCCGACATCCAGGTGGCCGGCAGCATGGCCTTCACCACCGGGTCCTCGTTATATTCGCTGGCGACGAGTATCCACATGTCCACGCCCACCTCGCGCATGATGCGCGGCACGACGCTGTCGAGCCGGGCCTTCACCAGCCGGTCGTGGGCAACGGCGCGGTCACGCAGCGGCGGCACCGCCGGGCGCTGATAATCCTGCGCGAAGCTGGCCGTTGCAGCGGCCAGCGCCATGGCGGTGATGATGGATTTCATGCCTGTCTCCCCTTGCCCACGTGGGTTTAGGGCAGGCAGCGCGGCTTGTCAGCCCGTCGGGCAGGGGGGCGGTGGTGCTGCCGGGGAGGATTGAACTCCCGACCTCAGCCTTACCAAGGATGCGCTCTACCACTGAGCTACGGCAGCACGGCCCCGCTGTGCCCGCCAAGACGTCGACTTGGCTCGGGCAGGCCCGGCCCTATGGCCAAGGCCCGGCAGAGTGTCAAGCATTGAGCAGGCGCGGCGGAATCGGCTAGGCAGGCGCCATGTCAGGCAACGACGACACGCCAGCACGGACAGCCCGCGCCGAGCGGCTGGCCGCCGCGCTGCGCGCCAACCTCAGGAAGCGCAAGGCGGTGGGCAGCACCATCGACCCGGAGCGCAGCCAGCACCCGGAACCGAAGCCCGATCAGGATTGAGCCGGGGGATGGCCCCCAAGCCGATCAGTTGCTGGCCAGCGCCTTCTGCACGGCCGCCGTCACCTGCGGGGAGGTCGGCGTGGTGCGGGTGTCGAAGGCGGCGATCAGCTTGCCATCCTTGCCGATCAGATATTTGTGGAAGTTCCACTGCGGCGCCTTGTCTTCGCCCAGCGTGTTGGCGGCCCACTTGTAGAGCGGGATCGCCTTGGGGCCCTTGACCACGGCCTTCTCGGCCATCGGGAACTTGATGCCGAACTTGCTCTCGCAGAACTGCTTCACTTCGCCGTTGCTGGCAAATTCCTGGTCGCCGAAATCGCCCGATGGCACGCCGATCACCGTGAAGCCTTTGGCCTTGTAGCTGTCGTGCAGGGCCTGCAGGCCTTCATACTGCGGGGTGAAGCCGCACATCGAGGCGGTGTTCACCAGCAGCACCACCTTGCCCTTGTACTGGGCCAGCGGCATCGGCTTGCCGTCGATGGTCTTCAGCGTGAACTGGTGCAGGCTGGTGGGGGCCGGGGCGGCGGCGACCAGCGCGGTCATGGCGGCAGCGGCGAGGGCGAACGTCTTCATCATGGCATGTCTCCCGATTTCCCCGGCCTGATAGCACGGCCCCGCGGCAGTGCGAAGGTGAAGGGTGACGCAGGCCCCTAGAGCGGCGCGCAGGCCCGTTCCAGCCACGCCTGCTCCCCGGCATCGGTCAGCAGCGGTCCGATCTCGGCGGCAACCCGCGCGTGATAGGCGTTCCACCAGTCGCGCTCCTCGGCCGTGAGCAGGCCGACATCCACCAGCCGCCGGTCGATGGGGGCCAGCGTCAGCTCGCGGAAGCCGAGCAGTTCTCGCTCGGCGGCCGGCGCCTCGCGGCGTTCGACCAGCACCAGATTCTCGATGCGGATGCCGTATTCCCCGGCCTTGTAATAGCCGGGCTCGTTCGAGAGGATCATGCCCGGCCGCAGCGCCTCGTCGCCGCCGGCCTGTGCCGACCACGCCGCCGCGATGCGCTGCGGGCCTTCGTGCACCGACAGATAGCTGCCAACGCCGTGGCCGGTGCCATGGTTGTAATCCAGACCCACCGCCCACAGGTGCTGGCGGGCGAGCGCATCCAGCTGCACGCCCTTGGTGCCGGCCGGGAACAACGCGCGGGCCAGCGCGATATGGCCCTTCAGCACGCGGGTGAACCGATCCTGCATTTCAGGCGTGGGCGTGCCGACCACCAGCGTGCGCGTCACATCGGTGGTGCCGTCGCGATACTGGCCGCCCGAATCGACCAGATAAATGCTGTCCGCCACGATCGCCCGGTTGGTCTCGCCGGACACGCGGTAATGCGGCAGCGCGGCGTTGGGCCCGGCTGCCGAGATGGTGTCGAACGACAGATCCTCCAGGCTGTTGGTCGCGGCGCGGAACTGGCGCAGCTGTTCGGCCGCTGCCAGTTCATCGAGGCCGCCTTTGGGCGCCTCGCGGTCAAACCAGGCCAGGAAGCGGGTCAGCGCGGCGCCGTCGCGCACATGGGCGGCGGTGGTGCCGGCAATCTCGGTGGCGTTCTTGACCGCGCGCGGCAACACGCACGGATCGCGCGCCTCCAGCAGTCGGGCGCCGCCCGCCTCCAGCGCGTCGAAGATCGCGGCGACGCAGCTTTGGGGATCGGCCGCCACCAGCTTGCCGGAGAGGGACTGGAGCGCGCCATTGAAGGCCTCGCGCGGGTGCAGCCGCACGTCGGCGCCCAGGTGCGCGCGCAGCGCGTCGGTCACTTTCTCCGGCGCGGTGAACAGGTCGACACTGGCATCGGCGTGAATGATCGCGAAGGCCAGTGCCACCGGGGTGCGCGGCACGTCGCGGCCGCGGATGTTGAGCAGCCAGGCGATCGAATCGAGCGCTGCGATCACCGCGGCATCGGCGCCCTTTTCCTTAAGCCAGCTGGCCACCTCGGCGCGCTTGTCGGCATGGCTGCGGCCCGAGAAGCGGTCTTCATGAACCTCGATGGGGGCCAGCGAGGGCGCCGGGCGGTCGGCCCACACGGCGTCGATTGGGTTGGCGGCCAGCGCCACCAGTTCAGCGCCCTTTGCCTTCAGCAGGGCCGCCGTGCCGCTGGCCCAGGCGCGGGTGTGCAGCCACGGATCATGGCCGATGCGCATGCCGGGCTGTGCCTGTTCGGCCAGCCATTGCGCCACGCTGGTGGCCGGCACATCCTGATACTGGAACAGCTCGCCGGGCACCTGCTGGCGCACCTGCACCGTGTAGCGGCCATCAGTGAAGATCGCCGCGGTATCGGCCAGCACGGCAGCGGTGCCGGCCGAACCGCCGAAACCGGTCAGCCACTGGAGGCGCTGGGCATAGTCGCCGACATATTCGCTCATGTGCTCGTCGGTCAGCGGCACGACGAAGCCGGCCAGGCCTTCCGCGGCAAGCGCGGCGCGCAAGGCCGCAAGGCGAGCGGCGGTTGTAGACATGGCGATGCATCCCTTTATCTGTCCTACACCAGATAGGCGCGGCGCCGGCCCGCCTCAAGCACGAGAACCGCGCCCCCTTATGCAGCCCCCTGTCGCCGCCACCAAGCCGCACCGCTTCACCCACCATGGCATCACCGTGGAGGATCCCTGGGCCTGGCTGCGCGATCCCGCCTATCCGACGGTGAACGACCCCGAGATCCTGGCCTATCTCGAAGCCGAAAATGCCTGGTTCGAGGCCCAGATGGCGCCGCTCGCCGGGCTGAGGGACGAAATCTATGCCGAGCTGAAGGGCCGGGTGCCGCAGGATGATGCCTCGGTGCCGGTGCCGCAGGGCGATCATCTCTATTGGTGGCAGTTTCGCCCCGGCGACCAGTATCGCACCTGGTGGCGCAAGCCCAAGGCGGGCGGGCCGGACGAGCTGGTGCTGTCCGAACCGGCGCTGGCGGAAGGCCACGATTATTTCCGGCTGGGCGCGCAGACGATCAGCCCGGATGGCCGGTTGGTTGCCTATGCCACCGATTGCGATGGCAGCGAGCGCTTCACCATCCGCATCCGCGACATCGCCAGCGGCACGGACCTCGAGACCGTCACCGGCGCCAGCGTCGGCGCCATCGCCTGGACGGCGGATTCGCAGGCCATCGTGTGGACCGAGGTGAACGAGAACTGGCGGCGCATCCGGGCGCGGCTGCACCGGCTTGGCGCGGCCGGTGAGGACGCGGTGCTGTATGAGGAGACCGAGGACAAGGGCTTCGGCGTGTCCGTCGGCAAGAGCCAAGACGGGCAATGGATCATCATTTCCACCTCAGACCATGTGACGAGCGAGGTCCGGCTGCTGCCGGCCGGCGACCAGCAAGCCCCGCTGCTGCTGGTGAAGCGGCGCCAGCCGGGCGTGACCTATGATGTCGACGTGCGTGGGGATCGGCTGTTCATCCGGACGAACGATACCCATGTGAACTTCCGCATCGCCACCGCCAGCCTGGCGGCGCCCGGCGACTGGCAGACGCTCATCCCCGGGTCTGACCGCGACTACATCACCGGCATCGTCGCCTTTGCCTCCTATCTCGCCATCCAGGGCCGGCGCGACGGGCTGGACCGGATCGTGCTGCTCACCGACGATGGCCGCCAGACCGAGGTGCCGTTCGGCGAGGCGGCCTACACGGCGTCGCTTGGCACCAACCACGAGCCCGACGCGCCGCTGCTGCGGCTTGGCTACAGCTCGCTGGTCACGCCGGCGACCGTCTATGATTATGACGTGGGTAGTGGCACGCTGATTACCCGCAAGGTGCAGGCGGTGCCGTCGGGCTATGATCCGGCCCGGTTCGAAAGCCGGCGGATCTGGATCACCGCCCGCGATGGCGCCAAGGTGCCGGTGGCCATCGTGCACCTGAAGGACCGGCAGCCCGACGGCAGCGGCAAGCTGCATCTCTATGGCTATGGCGCCTATGGCATTCCCACCATGCCGGCCTTCTCGGCCAACCGGCTCTCACTGCTGGAGCGCGGCGTCGCCTTCGCGCTGGCCCAGATCAGGGGCGGCGATGACCTGGGCTATCAATGGTACCTGGACGGCAAGCTCCAGGCCCGCACCAACAGCTTCAACGATTTCGTCGACGTGGCGCGCGGCCTCACGTCGCTGGGCTGGGCGGCACCGGGGATGATCTCGGCCAGCGGCGGTTCGGCCGGCGGCGAGCTGATGGGGGCGGTGATCAACCAGGCGCCGGAGTTGTTCCGCGCCGTGGTTGCCCATGTGCCGTTCGTCGATGTGCTGAACACCATGCTGGACGACAGCCTGCCGCTGACGCCCGGCGAATGGCCGGAATGGGGCAACCCCATCACCAGCGCTGAGGATTTCGCGCTGATCCAGAGCTATTCGCCCTATGATCAGGTGCGGGCCCAGGCCTATCCGCCGCTGATGGTGACTGCCGGGCTCAACGATCCGCGCGTCACCTATTGGGAACCGGCGAAGTGGGTGGCGAAGCTGCGGGCCACCAAGACCGACGCCAACCCGCTCATCTTCAAGACCAACATGGGCGCCGGCCACGGCGGCAAGTCCGGGCGGTTCGCGGCGCTGGAGGAACTGGCCGAGGAATATGCCTTCATCCTTGCCCAGTTCGGGATCAAAGCCTGATGCCGCCGCCCGCCGATCGCGCGGCCTTCACGATGACGGTGACGGCGCAGCCGGCCGACATCGACGCGCTCGGCCATGTCAACAACGCAGTCTATGTCGTCTGGATCCAGCAGGTGGCGACTGCCCACTGGGAATCGGTGGCCTCGCCCGAACAACAGGCCGCCCATCTGTGGGTGATCACCCGCCACGAAATCGATTATCTCAAGGAAACGGTCCTGGGCGAGGCGCTGACCCTCACCACCTGGGTGGGCACGCCCAAGGGCGCGCGCTTCGATCGCTTCGTGGAAATCTGCGGCGCCGATGGCCGCCCCCGGGTCAAGGCAGTGACGACTTGGGCGCTGATCGATCGGGAGAGCGGCCGGCTGGCGCGGGTGCGCGGTGACATGGCCGCGCTGTTCATGCCCCCCGCAGCAGGGTGAACAGGTGCACGGCCGCCATCAGCGCGGTCGCCACGCCGCCAAAGGCGATGCCATTCCACGGCAGGTGCGCGTGCCAGGCCAGCGGCGCTTTGGTGCGGGCAATGCCGCCCAGCGCCCCGGCCAGCGCCAGAACGGCGCCGGTGGCGAGCAAGGTCCAAGTGGCCTGAGCGTCCATGGCGGTTGCTTTGGCAGGCCATTCAGCCATCGGCAATCATCGGTCTTGCAGGGGCACCACCAGAGGGTTACCCATCCATCAGTCCATGCCCCGGGGAGACAATCGATGATCCGCACTGCACTGCTTGCCGCCGCTGTCGCCGTCTCGACGGTGGCCGCACCAGCTTTCGCCGCCGGCCCGTTCGATGCCGCCATCGCCGGCCCGTGGCGCAGCGCTGCCAACAAGGCGCGCGACCAGTATCGCCACCCGGCCGAAACCCTGGCGTTCTTCGGCATCAAGCCGGGGCAGACGGTGGTGGAAGTGTCGCCGGGCGGTGGCTGGTATACCGAGATCCTGGCCCCGGCGCTGAAGGGCAAGGGCAAATATGTGGCGGGCCTCGCCAACCCGGCGGCCTCTGAAAATGCCGCCAAGAGCGTCGAGGCCTTCAAGACCAAGTTTGGCGACAAGGCGATCTATGGCGACATCGGCATCGGCGTCTTTGCCAAGGGCGTGCCCGACATCGTGGCGCCGGGCAGCGCCGATGTCGTGCTCACCTTCCGCAATGTCCACAACTGGCACATGGGCGGCTGGGACCAGGAGGCGTTCAACGCCTTCTTCAAGGCGCTGAAGCCCGGCGGCACGCTGGGCGTGGTGGAACACCGGATGCCCGAAGACCGGCCTGATGCCGACATGAAGAAGCTCGGCTACATGAAGCCGTCCTACGTCAAGGCGCTGGCCGCCAAGGCCGGCTTCAAGCTGGCCGCCGAGTCCGAAGTGAACGCCAACCCGAAGGACACCAAGGATTATCCCGACGGCGTGTGGACCCTGCCGCCGACCTATCAGCTGAAGGACGTGGACCGGGCGAAATATGCCGCCATCGGCGAGAGCGACCGCATGACGCTGAAGTTCGTCAAGCCACGCTGAAGCGCAGCGCGAGGATAGCGTCAGCTATCCTCTCACTCGCGCGAAGCCGGCCGGCGGGATCGGGCAAGCCGGCGCCACGGCTTTGCCGGGGCAGAGGCTTGCCCGAGTCCCGTTCGACGTCATGTCGAATGGAAGACGCCGGAATACCGCCGCACCGCCGTCACCGGGCTGCCGCGCGCCACCACGTCGGCCAGCGGTTCGGTCACCACGCGCATCCAGTGAGCATTGGCGTGGAAGAGACGGTCGCCAGCCAAGAGCAGGCCGACATGGCCGGGAAAGAATACGAGATCGCCCGCCGCGCGGTCAGCGAAGTCCACCGGCTCGCCCTGTTCCACCTGCAGATCGGTGTCGCGCCGCAGCGCTATGCCCTCCACGCTGAGCGCCTGCTGCACCAGCCCGGAACAATCGACGCCATCGGGCGTGCGTCCACCCCACAGATAGGGCGCATCGGCGAACAGCGCCGCGGCGGCGAAGCGATCATTTGGCGGCGTTTCGACATGGCGGCGATGGACGAAGCCGCCGCCGGCCAGTGCCAGGAAATCGCCCTCGGGCGTGCCAGAGAGGCGCGCGCCGAAAGGCAGTTCCAGCAGCACCGCGGCCTTGATGCTGGCGGCGGCAAACACGGGTGCGCGGCGCACGGTGACGCGGTGGGCCGGCTCGGTGCCGGGCAGGGCCAGCGCATCGAGCGGCGCCCAGCCGATGTAGCGATCATGGAGGCAGCGGCCCAAGGCGAAGCCGCCGCGCAGCTCGACGATCTCGAAGCCCTCGCCCATCAGCAGCTCGCTCACCGCCTCGGCCGTGGGCGACGGTTCGCGGCGCAGCATCGCGCGCGTGGCCGTGCAGGCCAGCGCGCGTGGCTCGACATAACGCACCGCGCCGATGTCGCCGGCC
>NZ_WMHO01000084.1 GCF_010994245.1 Sandarakinorhabdus rubra | reverse complement strand
CGGCCGCCGCGCGAACGGCCACCCGGCCCTCCGCCCGGCCCGCCACCTGGCGGCGCGCTGCTCATCGGCCGGCCATCACGCTGGTGGGCCAGGCCCCGTCGCGCGCCATCAGAGTGCGCAAGATGCCCTCGCGGATGCCGCGATCGGCCACCTTCACCTGCCCGCCCGGCCAGCGGGTGAGGATGGCCTCCAGGATGGCGCAGCCAGCGACGATCAGTTCGGCACGGTCGGGCCCCACGCAGGCGATGCGCGCCCGTTCCGCCACGCTGGTCAGCCCGATCGAGCGGCACAGCGTCACCAGCTCGTCCGCCGCGACCGCGCAGCCATCCACCCGCCGCCGGTCATAGCCGGGCAGGCCGAGCTGCACGCTGGCCAGCGTGGTGATGGTGCCCGACGTGCCGAGCAGCTGCACGGCGCCGACACCGCGCGCGGCCAGCCGCGCGTCGAACCGCTCCAGCCAGGGCGCCACCGCACCCAGCATGCGCTCATAGGCAGCCAGCCGGTCCCCGGCATCGGGCCATTGCGGCTCGGTCTCGGCGAGGCTGACAACACCCCACGGCATCGAGATCCAGTCGAGAATGGCCGGCTGGCCGTCGCGGCTCACCGCCTCCACCAGCATCAGCTCGGTGGAACCGCCGCCGATGTCGAACACCAGCGCCGGTGGGCCATCGGGTTCGATCAGCACATGGCAGCCCAGCACCGCCAGCCGCGCCTCTTCCGCCGCGCTGATCACATCAAGGGCAATACCCGTTTCCTTGTAGACCCGCTCCACGAAGGCCAGCCCGTTGCTGGCTCGGCGGCAGGCCTCGGTGGCGACGTTGCGGGTGAGGCGCACCTCGCGGCGGGCCAGCTTGTCGGCGCAGATGGACAGAGCAGAAAGCGTGCGGTCCATCGCGGCATCACCCAGCCGGCCCGATTCCAGCAGTCCCTCGCCCAGCCGGACCACGCGGCTGAAGGCATCAACCACCGTGAAGCCGTCCGGCCCCGGGCGCGCGATCAGCAGACGGCAATTGTTGGTGCCCAGATCCAGGGCGCCATAGGTGCGACCGCGGCGTTGGGCCGGTTGCGGCCCGCGTGGGCTCCCGCGTTCGGCATGACCGGCCCGGAGGCTGGCCCTCTCACCGGTCTGGTCCTTCCCGGCGCGGCCCCCCGAAGGCAGGGGCGGCGCCAACGCCTTTGGAGGCGGCATCGGCTGTTCCGTTCGAAATCATCGCCTTGGCCGCCCCGGATTGGAGCCCGCCGCAGCGAAACCTGAGGCCACGCTAGCCCCAACGCCCGCCGAACGCAAATGGCCGTGCGTCGCCCTGTGCGCAGGTGTTGACCGGCGGCCAAGGCGGCGGTAAACGGCGCCCCTCGCTCGCACTGCCCCGTCGTCTAAAGGTAAGACTCCGGACTCTGACTCCGTTAATCGAGGTTCGAATCCTCGCGGGGCATCCAGCGAACGCCAATGATCCCCGCGCTCGCAACCGCCGCTCAGATCAGCCAGTTCGGGTCCCGCTTTTCGAGAAACGCGGCGACGCCTTCGCGGGCATCGGGGTGGGTGATGTTGGCCAGCGCCCTTCCCTGCACCTCCGCATAGGCCGCCGCGACCGGCAGCGCCGCCTGCGCGCGGAAGCTGGCCTTGCCGGCGCGCAGCACGCTGCTTGCCTTGGCGCAGATGGTTGCCACCAGTGCATCGAGCGCCGCGTCCAGTTCGTCGGGCGGGTGCAGGCCGTTGACGAGGCCAATCCTGAGCGCATGCTCGGCCGGATACAGGCGGCCGGTCACCAGCAACTCCATCGCCTGCTTCGGCCCCACCGTGCGCGACACCGCCACCTGCGGCGTGTGGCACCAGAAGCCGATGTTGACCCCCGGCAGCGCGAAGCGGGCGGTGGTGGCTGCCAGCGCCAGGTCACAGGCCGTCACCAGCTCAAGGCCGGCGGCGGTCGCCACGCCCTCCACGCGGGCGACAACGATCTGCGGCTGCGCCATGATCGCCTGCATCAGCCCTGCGATGCCGGCGAAATCGGCCGCCAGGAACGCGGGATCGGGATCGCCGGCAAATTCGTTGAGATCATGCCCGGCCGAGAAGATGCGGCTGCCCGCAGCACGGATGACGATGACCTTGATGTCCTCGCGCGGGGCCAGCGCCGCCAGCGCCCCGGTGAGCGCCTGCACCAGCCCCATCGACAGGCTGTTCCCGTTGGCGGGGCGATTGAGGGTGAGCGTGGCGCAGGCGCCCGCCTCGCTCACCAGCAGCGGTTCGGCATCGGCCATGGCTCGGCTCCTTCCGGCAGGACTGTGCCGCCGATCGCCGGCGCCGGCAAGCGGCCGTCGGCGTTTGGGCGCCTACCAGCCGAACACGTAGCGCTCACGGCGCACGTCGGCGCCGCCGCGCAGCGTGCCCTTGCCCGGCACTACGCCGGCGGCCACCACGCCGGTCGACACGCCATAGGGTCCCAGCACGTCGAGCTTGTGGCCGCGCGCCGCCAGCGCATCACGCACCGCCTTCGGCACCCGGTCCTCGATCTCCAGCACGCCGGGCTCGTCCTTCTTGACCGAGAAGCTGTTGTGGAAATGGTTGGAGTTGATGCGCGGTTCCTCGATCGCGGCCTGCAGCGGCTGGCCGGCGATCAGCAGACGCAGCAACACGTTCATGATCTGCTGGTCCTGGTTGTCGCCGCCCGGCGTGCCGATGGCCAGGAAGGGCTTGTCGTCCTTCAGCACCAGCGTCGGCGTCAGCGTGGTGCGCGGCCGCTTGTGGGGCGCCAGCACGTTGGGGCTGGTGGCATCGAGATCGAAGATGGTGAGCCGGTTGCTCATCGGCACGCCGGTATCGCCGGCCACGTAAGCGCCGCCCAGCAGCCAGCCCGACGAGGGCGTGCAGCTGAACAGATTGCCCTTGGCATCCACCACCTCGATGGCGGTGGTGTCGGCGCTCGGCCCGGCCGGGCGCTTCAGCATGTGCGGCAGGAAATCGGGCGTGGGCCGCGCCCGGCCCTCGTGAGCCCAGGGATTGCCATAGCGGTGCTGCAGCGAGGCCATCGGGCCGATGAGCTTCGCGCGTTCGGCGGCATAGGCCTTGGACAGCAGCCCCTTGCCCGGCACCTGCGCGAAATCGGGATCGCCGAAGAACATGTTGCGGTCATCGAAGGCGAGCTTGATGGCTTCGGCCAGCGTGTGGAGATACACCTCCGAGCCCGGCGCCATCTGCGCGATGCCGGCAGCTTCCGCGATGTTGAGCGCCAGCAGCAGCGCCGGACCCTGGCTCCAGAAACCGCCCTTCAGCACGCGATAACCGAACACATCGACACTGGCGGGGGCTTCGATCTTGCCCCTGTAGCCGGCGAGATCGGCATAGCGCAGCAGGCCGCCATCGGCTTCCAACGCGGTGGCCATGCGGCGGGCGATGTCGCCGGTGTAGAAGGCGTCGCGCCCGGCCTGGATGGCCTTCACCCGGTCGCGCGTCCGCGCCAGCGCCGCAGCGTCGGCCTCGGCGATGATGCGCAGGGTGCGGGCGAGGTTGGGCTGGCGGAAGACCTGCCCGGTCTCGGGCGGGCGGCCTTCGGGATAATAGGTGCGCCGCGCCCAGTCCCACTGCGAAGTCGCCTTCTGCTGGCTGACGAACACCTCGGCCAGGAAATTGTACATCACGAAGCCGTCGGCCAGCTCGATCGCCGGCTGCATCACCTGCGCCAGGCTCATGGTGCCGTTAAACTGCAGGGCAAGCGCCATGGCATCAACGACCGCCGGGATGGTACCGCCATTGGGGCCGTTGCCGGGGATGACGCCCTGCGCGGCGAAGAACTCCGGTTTCGCCAGGCCGGGCGCGGTGCCCTGGCCGTTGACCACCACGCTGCGCCCCGAGGTGACATCATGGATGATCGCCGGCGCCTCGCCGCCAAAGCCGAAATGCGAGATTTCGGTGACGGCAGCAGCGAACACGGCCGCCACGCCGGCATCGGTGGCGTTGCCGCCGGCCATCAGCATGCGGATGCCGGCGGCGCAGGCATAATGGCGCCCTGCCGCGACGATGCCGAAACTGCCGGTGATCTCCGGCCGCAGCGTCTCGCCGGCGCTGATCAGCCGAGTCGGCTCCACTGGCCCCGACTGCGCGAAGGCCGGCGCCGATGCCATCGCCGCGCCCGACAGCAGCATGGCCGCCACCTCACGCCGGCTGGCGCCTGTTCCGTCGATCATGATCCCCGCCCCTTTTCGGCTCAGAAGCTCTTCGCGACGTTCACGTACCAGTAGCGACGCTGCGGTGCATAGAGGGCCGAGAAATAGCCGGTGGAGGCGAGAGGTGGCGCCATGTTGTCGATGTTGCGCGCGCCCACCGTGATCGCCGTGCCATTCAGGGCATTGTCGGTCTCGAAACGGTAGGTCAGGAACATGTTGGTGGTGGTCTGGCCGCCCACCGGGAAGGGATTGGCCTGGGCGTCACGCACGCCATTCTGCACGATCCGGTCGATATACTGCACGAAGGTGCCGAAGGTAACCGGGCCAAGCGTCCAGGTGAAGTTGCCGGTGAGGCGCCATTCCGGCTGGCCATCGATGCCAACGAAATCGCCGCCCCCGGTGATCGGCACGCCGGCATTGATGGTGCCGGCGGCCTGGGCATCGATCAGTTCCTGCACGGGCGGCGGGGCCGCCACTTCATAGCGGATCAGCTTGGTGGCGTTGAGGTTGAGGCCAAGCGTGCCGAGCACCGCCGTCTGGATCCGGTAATCGACATTGATGTCGATGCCTTCCACCGTGATCGGCTGGAGATTCTCGAAGTTGGCGAGCACGAACTGGAGCTCGCCCACCGGGGCAAGGCCGGTGCCGGCCACTGCGGCGATATCGTCGGCCGTCGGCGTGGCGCGCACCGCATTGGTGTTGGTGGCGCCGTTCACCCGCCGCAGATAGTCAAGATTGAGCTGGTTCTGGAAATCCAGCAGGCCCACCACGTTCTTCTGGGCTATGCGCCAGCGGTCGACGGTGATGTTGAGCTGGCCCCAGCCATCGGGCAGTGGCGGGGCCACAATCACGCCGATGTTCCAGCTTTCCGATTCCTCCGGCTTCAGGTTGGGGTTGCCGCCCGAGCGCCGCAGCACCGAGATGTTGCGGTTGCACTGGCTGAAGTTGGCGATGCGCCCGGCCCTGAGGTCCGCCTCGCACAGCGTGTATTCGACCCCGTTGTTGACGCGGTCGAGCGCCGAGGTGTTGATCACCTCCAGGTTCGGGGCGCGGAAGCCCTGGCCCCAGCTGCCGCGCACGGTCAGGCCGTTGAAGACCTCCCAGGCTGCCGAGGCCTTGGGCTTGGCGACACTGCCGACGTCGCTGTAATCCTCGTAGCGGCCGGCGGCCTGCACATCGAGGCTGCGGATCAGCGGCACGTTCATGTCGGGATTGACCAGTGGAATGGCCAGTTCGAGATAGGCCGACTTGACGTTGCGCTTGCCGAACACGTCCGGGCTGGGGCTGGCGCCGACCAGATCAGACCCATAGAAGATGCCGGTGACGCTGTCAGTGTAGGTGGTGTCCCTGCCGGCCACGCCGCCCTGGCGGGCGTCGCGGTTGTCGCGGAACGTCTCCTCGCGATATTCGATGCCGGCCGCGATGCCGATCTTGTTGCCGGCCCACAGGCCGAGCAGCTCGTTGTTCGACACGCGCAGGTCCCACAGCGCCAGTGTCGTCTTGGTGGCGCGCACCGCCTTGATCCTGAAGCTGTCGATCGTGGCCTGGCTGTTGGTCGTGCAGTCGCCGATGCCGGGTGTCGTGAGGCAGCCGCCGTTGAACGGGTTGTAGGCATCTGACGTGGTGCGGTTGATCGCGGCCTGCAGCGCCGTGTTGGACAGGCCATCGGCGACGTCGCGCGCGGTCGCCCAGCTGTAGAGCACCGCCGATTCCCAGTGCCAGTTGCCGAACTCGCCCTTGAGGCCGCCAAGCAGGCGATACTGCTGGTTGGTCACCTCCACCCGGCGCGGACCGGCATCGACATAGTTCAGCGCCGAAATGGTGACCGGCAGGCCGGCATCGGGAATGTTGAGGCCGGCCAAGCGGTTGGGCGAACCGACCGCGCCGAGCGGGTTCCAGTAGGCATTGGCCGCCACCGTGATCGGGATGTTGGCGAGGCTGCCGCCCGAAGTGACCAGCGCGTCGGTCTTGCCGTGATAGAAGCCGGCTTCGCCGAAGAACTCGAGATTGTCGGTCAGCTCATAGTTGGCGAAGGCGAACAGGTTGACGCGGTCAACGCTCGGCTGGGTGGTAAGCCCCGGGAAGCTGGCTACGTTGTCGAAGCGCAGGTTCGAATCGACACCTGCCATCTCGGTGGTGCCGACCCCATCGTCATAGCACACGCCGGGCGTGGTGCTGCCCACGCGGCAGCCGGTATTGGTGTTGGGCTGGACATGGAACTGACGCGAGGCGTTGGTGAGCGGCGTGCCATTGGTGGTGATGATGCCCGACCCCTGGGCGCGGAACGTGCCCCACGGCGTCGACGTGCTGGTGCCGTTGAAGGCGGCGACATTGGCAAAGCTGGTGCCGGCAACGAACGGCCGGCGGTCGAGGAAGGCGGTATAATCCTGATCGGCCAGCAGCAGCTTCGTCTTGCGGGCATAGCCGCCGAACAGCGTGATGTGGCCGCGGCCGCCGGCAAAATCGGCGCCGGCCAGCACATTGGCCGTGAACTCGCGCAGGCTGGTGCCTTCCGCACCGCCATATTGCAGGTCGATCTTGAGGCCCTTGTAGCTGTCGTTCAGCACGTTGTTGACAACGCCGGCCACGGCGTCCGAGCCATAAAGCGCCGCTGCACCGTCACGCAGGATCTCGACCCGGCTGATCGCGCCGACGGGAACCGTGTTGGCGTTGTAGCCGAAGGTCGGCACGCCGCTGTCGATCACCCCGGTGATCGCCTGGCTGGTGGGGTGCAGCACGCTGCGGCGGCCGTTGATCAGCACCAGCGTGTTGCCGTTGCCCAGGCCGCGCAGCGATATGGTGGAAACATCGCCGCGCGCCGCATTGGGGCTGCCGCCGCCCAGAACCTGTTCGTTGAAGGTGACGCCGCCAAGGCTGGGGATGGAGCGGAACAGGTCGGCGCCGGACACGGCCGCGACCGCCTGGATCTGTTCGGTGCCAACGATGCTCAGCGGGGTGGCACCCGTGTCCTTGGCACCGCGGATCTGGGAGCCGGTCACCACGATCTCTTCGACCTCGGGATCATCGGCACTGGCCTGGTTGCCTGCTGCCTGTGCCGAGGCGGCATTGGCCCAGGCCAGTGCCACCAGAGCCGAAGATGCCAGCACCGCAACCCGGCGCGCCATGGTGTTTGCAAAGAGACCGCTCATGATTACCCCCTCGATGGCCTACACTTTCCGACGACAGTGACGCGCACCTCCCCACACCGGCGACGACAGTCCCCGCCGGTCACAACCCGTTTCTTCTTGTTGTCTTCCCCGCAACGCGTGACCGGTTTTACGATACAGATGCATGCCGATTCCTGCCGGAACCGCACATCCCCGCACCATGACTGACCGCCACCTTGCCTCTACACAGTCGATGTCACATTCCTGCCATATGTGATTTACCGTAGAGGGCGGATTGCCGGGCTGTCGTAACCCTTGGCCGGGGATTGGGGGCACTGCCGGGGCCGTGATGCCGGCACGACAATGGGGGACAGGCGATGGCAGGCAGGCGCAACGGCGGCGGGCACCACGATGGTGGCGGGCGTCAAGGCGGCCTTGCCCGGCGCGATCTGTTCCGGCTTGGCGCGCTCGGCGGCGCTGGTCTTGCTGCCGCCGGCGGCCCCTTGGCGGCATCCAGCGCGCAACCCGGCAAGGTCGGCGCCAGCCGCCGCGCGCTGGTGACAGTCGAGGACGTGACCAACGTCGCGCTTGCGCTTTCACCCGATGGCCGCACCCTCGCCTTCGATCTGCTCGGCCTGTTGTGGACCCTGCCGGTTGGTGGCGGCCAGCCGCGCCGCCTGTCCGGCGAATTCGACGATCTGGCCCAGCCGGACTGGATGGCCGGTGGCCAGCGGCTGGTGTTCCAATCCTATCGCAGCGGCCATTTCCACATCTGGTCCTGCGCCGCCGATGGCAGCGACTGGCGCCAGCACACCGACGGCCTTCACGACAACCGCGAGGTGCGCGCCTCGCCCGATGGGCGCTGGCTGGCCTTCTCCTCCGATCGCGCCGATGGCCGCTATGCCATCCACCTCCTCGACCTTGCCAATGGCAGCGTCAGGATGCTGTCACGCGGCAGCAGCCAGGACAGCGAGCCCTGCTGGTCGCCGGACAGCCGCCGCGTCGCCTATGTCGCCGATGGCAACCGGCTGCTGGTCACCGATCTTGAGGGCACCACCACCGAGGCCGCCGCCGTGCCGCGTTCGGCCGATCGCACCCGCCCGTCGGAGATCCGTGCGCCCGGCTTCGCGCCGGACGGCAGCCTTGCCTGGAGCGTGGTCAGCGCCGGCGCAGTGACGATGATGTGGCGCGGCAAGCCGGTGATCGAGGGCGAGGATCTCTACCCCTTCCGCCCAGCCTTTGCCGCCGATGGCAGCCTGATCCATGCCGCCACCGGCAAGATCCGCCGCCGCGCGCCAGATGGCAGCAGCCGGGTCATCCCGTTCAGGACCCAGGTGCCGGTCGTCACCCCCAGCTATGCCCGCCATCGCCAGTTGGCCGACCCGGCGGCGCCGCCGGCCGGCCCGCAACCGGTGATGGGCATCCACGCGCCGCAGCTGTCGGCCGATGGCCGCCGCGTGCTGCTGCGCGCCCTCAACGACATCTGGCTGCTGGATGTGGGCGGCGGGGCGCGCCGGCTGGTTGCCGATGCCGCTTTCAAGTGCGATCCGGCCTGGTCTCCGGATGGCCGCAGCATCGTCTATGCCAGCGATCGCGGCGGCACGCTCGACCTGTGGGTGCGGGACATCGCAAGCGGGCAGGATCGGCAGCTGACCGATCTGAAGGGCCAGGCCGCCGTCTCGCCCAGCTGGTCGCTCGATGGCAGCCAGGTCGCCTTCCTCGATCAGTCCGGCGCGCTCCACACGGTCGATGTCGCCTCGGGCCGCGTGCAGCGCCGCTATGACGCGCTGTGGGAACCGGGCCGGCCGACCTGGTCGCCCGACGGCCGTCATGTCGCCATGGCCGCCTTCCGGCCGACCACGCCGCGCTATCGAGAAGGTTACAGCGAGATATTGGTGATCGACCTGGTCACCGGGCGCGGCCGCTATCATGCCGTGGGCCCCGGCAAGTCGATCGCGACGCGCGGTGATGATGGTCCGGTGTGGTCACCGGACGGGTGCCACCTTGCCTACGTCATGGGATCAACCCTGTGGGTTCTACCGGTGGATGCCAGCGGCACGCCCACCGGCGCGCCGAAGCAGATCACCCGCGAGGTGACCGATGCGCCAACCTGGCGGGGGGATTCGGGCGCGCTGCTCTATCTCAACAATGGCCGGCTGCGGCTGGTCGGGCTGGATGGCGGCGCACCAGCCACCATCCCCTGCCCGATCAGCTGGGCAGCACCGCGCCTGCCGGCGCGCACCATCGTTCGTGCCGGCCGCTGGTGGGACGGGTCGAGCGACGCCTATCGCGGCGCTGCCGACGTGGTGATCGAGGGCAGCCGCATCGCCGCCATCCAGCCGGCATCGGGCCCGCTGCCCAGCGCTGACGTTGTCATCGATGGCCGCGACCTCACGCTCATCCCCGGCCTCATCGACATGCACACCCATCGCCAGATGCAGGGATATGGCTATGGCGACCGCATGGACCGGCTGTTCCTGGCCATGGGCATCACCACCACGCGCTCGCCCGGCTGCCCGGCCTACCAGATGGTGGAAGCGCGCGAGGCGCTGGCCAGCGGCGCCCGGCTGGGGCCGCGCCATTTTGCCTGCGGCGAGGCGGTGGACGGCAGCCGCATCTTCTACAATTTCATGCGTCCGGTCACCGAGCCGGGGCAGATGGCGCTGGAAATGGAGCGCGCCCGGGCGCTGGGCTATGACATGATCAAGACCTATGTGCGGATGACGCACAAGGTGCAGGCCGAGGTGACGGCGATGGCCCACGCCATGGGCCTGCACGTCGCCTCGCACTATCACTATCCGGCGCTGAACAGTGGTGTCGACTGCACGGAGCATCTGGGCGCCACCAGCCGCTATGGCTATTCGCGCACCATCACCGCGCTCGGCGCCGGCTATGGCGACGTCAATGGCCTGTTCGCCGCGGCCAAGGCAGCGCGCACCCCCACGCTGTTCGGGGCCGGCGTGCTGATGGGCGAGGATGACAGCCTGCCATCTGACCGGCGGGTGCGCAGCCTGATGCCCGCCTGGGATCTGGCCAAGCTCGATGCACGGGTGGCTGCGATCCGCAGCGGGGACCCGGCGCCGCAGCTGGCGGTGCTCAGGCGCAACGTCGAACAGATCAAGGCAACGCTGGCGCTGGGGCATCACCTCATTGCCGGCACCGATGCGCCGATCGATTTCGTTGCCATCAGCCTGCATTTGAACTTGCGCGCCATGACGCGCTTTGGCGTGCGCCCGGTCGATGCGCTCCGCACCGCCACCGGCCATGCCGGCGCTTTTCTGGCCGAGCCGGTGGGCGAGGTGGCGCGCGGCAAGCTCGCTGATCTGCTGCTGGTGGGCGGCGATCCGCTGGCCGATGTGGCCGCCGCCGCCGACGTGCGGCACCTGGTGCTGAACG
>NZ_WMHO01000083.1 GCF_010994245.1 Sandarakinorhabdus rubra | reverse complement strand
GCCTCGCGCGGCGGGCCTTTCGCGGGCGGCGCGCTGGCCGCAACCTTGGGCGGCGGCGGCACCTCCTCTGCAGGCGGGCGCGTGCCGGGCAGCACGGTTTGCAAGTAGACGCCTTCGTTGAGCCACAACCGCGCGGCGCCCTGCACATCGGCAGGGGTGGCATTGGCATACCAGCCAAGCTCCGTGCGCCAGAAGCCGGGGTCGCCGGCATAGACCGCCCCTTCGGCCAGTGCCGTCGCCTTGCCGCCAGAACCGCCCACCGCTTCCAGACCACGGATGGTGTTGGACACGCTGCGGGTGGCAACCCGGCCCACCTCGTCAGCCGTCGGGCCTTCCGCGGCGAGCCTCGCAAGCGCCTGCTTGACGATGGCCTCCACCTCCTCGGGCTTTGCGCCGGGGGCCAGCGTCACCGAAATCTCGGCCATGCCGATCTTCTCGAAACTCTGCACGCCGCCCGACACCGACACCGCAAGCTTCTTGGTGCGCACGAGCTCGTTGTAGAGCCGCGAAGACGGGCCACCGGCCAGCACGGTGAGCGCGATATCCGCGAGCACAGAGGCGCGCTCCAGCTTGCCTGGCACCACCCAGTTGAAGGTCAGCTGCGGGGTGGGGATACTGTCATTCAGGGTTTCACGCCGCTCCTTCGTCCAGCGCAGCACCGGGGCTGGCAGGCGCTTCACGTCAGGCCCGCGCGGGATGGCGCCGAAGTAACGCTCCACCTTCGCCCGCGCGGTGGCGGCATCGATGTCGCCTGCCAGCACCAGCACGGCATTGTTGGGGCCATAATTGCTGCGGAACCAGCTCTGCACGTCGGCCAGGCTGGCGGCGTTCAAGTCGGCCATCGAACCGATGGTTTCATGGGCATAGGGGTGCTGGGGCGGGAACAGCGCCTTCAGCGTCGCATAGGAGGTGAGGCCGAGCGGGCTGTTGTCGCCCTGCCGCTTCTCGTTCTGCACCACGCCGCGCTGGGCATCCAGCTTGCCTTGCGTGACGGCGCCGAGCAGCCAGCCCATGCGATCGGATTCGAGGAACAGCGCGAGATCGAGCGCCTGGGTCGGCACCGTCTCGAAATAGTTGGTGCGGTCAAACCAGGTGGTGCCATTGGCATCGGTGGCGCCGACATCCTCCAGCTTCTTGAAGAACACGCCGTCGTTGTTCTCGCTGCCATAGAACATCAGATGCTCGAACAGATGGGCAAAGCCGGTCTTGCCCTGCGGCTCGTCCTTGGAGCCGATGTGATACCAGATGCTCACCGCCACGACCGGCGCCTTGCGATCGGTGTGGACAATGACCCTTAGGCCATTGGGCAGGGTGAACTGCTCGAACGGCACATTGGCCTGGGCGACCAGCGCCGCGATGCTGGCAGGGGCCGCTGTAGGCGCCTGCGCCCGAACCGTCGCCGGCACCAGCGCCATGACCGCCGCCAGCACGGCCACCCAGAAATTTCGCAGCATCGGTTCCACCTTCAAGGGCAATTGCACGGGTCTAGCGCCCCTGCTAGGCGACGCCAATGAACAAGCGCTTGCTGACCGCCCTCGCCGCCCTGCCGCTCATCGCCGCAGTTCCCGTTCACGCCCAGACCGCTGGCCGCAAGGCAGCCCCCGATCCACTGGCTGCCTCGTTCCGCGCCCATGTCGCTTTCCTGGCCGACGACACGATGGGCGGCCGCGGCATCGGCACGCCGGGCCACGAGATTGCCGCCAACTACGTGGCGCAGCATTTCGCCCGCGTTGGCCTTACCCCGGCGGGCGACGCCGGCCGCTGGTTCCAGCGCGTCAGCTTTGCCGAAAGCCGCTTCGCCAGCGAGAAGGAAACCGCGACGCTCGATCTGGGCAGCCAGCGCCTCGTGCTCGAGAACGGGGTGAGCATGGCGCTGTCTCCGGGCAACGAGCCGGGCGCGGAGGAGATCTCGGGCGAGATGGTGTTCGTCGGCTATGGCCTGCAGGACCCGTCCCAGGGCATCGATGATTTTGCCGGGCTCGACCTCAGGGGCAAATATGCCGTGGTGCTGTCGGGCGCGCCCGACACGCTGAACAGCGAGGTGGCCGCCCACCTGGCCCGCAACAGCAAGCCGATGGCCGCCCAGGCCGCCGGCGCCATCGGCCTGATCACCGTGCGCACCCTGAAGGAGGCCGCGCGCCTGCCGTGGGAAAAGGGGGTGACCCGCGCCCGCCTGCCCCGCCGCCAGTTGCTGGGCCCGGATGGCAAGCCGCTGGGTGACGGCACCGGTTTGAAGGTGCGCGCAGCGATCAGCGACGAGGCCGCGGCCGCCCTGTTCGCATCGGCGCCGATGAACTTTGCCGCCGTGCAGGCCGCCGCTGCCAAGGGCCCGGTGAAGGGCTTTGCGCTGCCCGGCCGCTTCACGGTTCGCCGCGCCACGGCCGTCGAACGCATCAGCAGCCCCAACGTGCTGGGCCTGCTGCCCGGCCGCGACCCGGTGCTGAAGGACCAGATCGTCGTGATCTCCGCCCACCTCGATCATGTCGGCACCAAGGCCAATCCCAAGCCGGGCGAGGATGCCATCTTCAATGGCGCCATGGACAATGCCAGCGGCAGCGCCACGCTGCTGGAAGCGGCCACCGCGCTGGCCAAGGCCCCGCCCAAGCGCTCGGTGCTGTTCCTCGCCACCACGGCCGAGGAATCAGGCCTGCTGGGCGCCGACTATTTCTCGCGCCAGCCGACCGTGGACGTGAAGCGGCTGGTGGCCGACGTGAACATCGACATGCCGATCCTCACCTGCGATTTCGGCGACGTGGTGGCCTTCGGCGGTGACCGCTCCACGCTGGGCAGCGTGGTGGCGGCCGCGGCCCGCGCCGAGAAGCTTGGCGTGTCCCCCGATCCGCAGCCGGAAGAGGCGGTGTTCACGCGATCCGACCATTATCCCTTCGTGCGGCAAGGCGTACCTTCGGTGTTCCTGAAGACCGGCTGGACCGACACCAGGGGCGGCATGGCGTGCAAGGACGCCGAGCGCACCTTCCGCCTGACCCATTATCACGAGGTATCGGACCAGCTTGACCTGCCGTTCGACTGGGCGGCGGCGGCCAAGTGGACGCGGCTCAACATCGGCATCATCCGCCGCATCGCCGACGCGACGGCGGCACCGCGCTGGTATGAGGGCGATTATTTCGGCACCGCCTTTGCGCCGACAGCGCCCAAGGCGCCGAAGATCACGGCAGCACGGCGCTGAGGCTAAACCCAGCCGCGTGACACTCTGCTCAGTCACCCCAAGCGGGTGACATGTCCCATCTTGCGGCCGGGCCGGGCTTCGCCCTTGCCATAGAGATGCACGTGGGCGTCGGGGTCGGCGAGCAGGCGCGGCCAGTCGGCGACGTCGTCGCCGATCAGGTTGGTCATCGTCACGCGCGGGGCGACCAACCCGGTGGGCCGCAGCGGCAGGCCCACCACGGCGCGGACATGGTTCTCGAACTGGCTGGTGTGGCTGCCCTCGATCGTCCAGTGGCCGCTGTTGTGGACGCGCGGCGCCATCTCGTTGAAACGCAGGCCATCGCGGCAGGCGAAGAATTCGCAGGTCAGCACGCCGACATGGCCCAGCTTTTCGGCCACGGTGCGGGCCAGTGCCGCCGCCTCTGCGGCCTGCCTGCGCACCAGCGCCGGCGCCGGCAGGCTGGAGGTGGCAAGGATGCCGCCCTTGTGCACGTTTACCGGTACCGGCCAATCGACCATCGTGCCATCGGCGGCGCGGCACAGGATCACGCTGTATTCATGGGCGAAATCCACCATCGCTTCGAGGATCGCCGGCTGGCCGCCGATCGCTTCCCAGGCGGCATCGGCATCGCCGGCGGCAAGAATGCGGGCCTGGCCCTTGCCGTCATAACCGAAGCGCCGCGTCTTCAGGATCGCCGGCAGGCCAAGCTGCGCGATGGCGGCATCGAGCCCGGCGCGGCTGTCCACCTGCGCCCAGGGCGCGGTGCGACCGCCCAACCATTCCACGAACTGCTTTTCGGCCATGCGGTCCTGCGCCACTTCCAGGCTGTGGGCGCCCGGATGCACCGGCTTCAGCCCGGCCAGATGGCGCACCGCCGCACAATCGACATTCTCCCACTCCAGCGTGATGACATCGACGGCCGCGGCAAAGGCCGTCATGGCGGCGGCATCGCCATAGTCGGCGCGGGTGTGGGCTGCGCTCACGGCCGCAGCGGGCGGATCGTCTTCAGGGGCGAAGATGTGGCAGCGATAGCCAAGCTCGGCCGCCGCCAGCGCCAGCATGCGCCCCAGCTGGCCACCGCCCAGGATGCCGATCGTCCCGCCTGGTGCCAGCATCAGGGCAGGGTGTCCGACGGAGCCTCGGCCACGGCATCGGTCTGGGCGCGCCGCCAGCCGGCCAGCCGCTCGGCCAGCGCCGCATCATGGAGCGCCAGGATGGCGGCGGCCTGCAGGGCAGCATTGATGGCGCCGGCCTTGCCGATCGCGAACGTGCCCACCGGCACGCCGGCCGGCATCTGGACGATCGAGAGCAGTGAATCCACCCCGGCCAGCGTGCGCGATTCCACCGGCACGCCCAGCACCGGCAGGCTGGTCATGGCGGCGGCCATGCCGGGCAGATGGGCGGCACCGCCGGCCCCGGCAATGATGATCTTCAGACCACGCCCCGCAGCGGAACGCGCATAATCATAAAGGCGCTCGGGCGTGCGGTGGGCCGAAACGATGCGGCTTTCGTGCGCGACGCCCAGGCTGACCAGCAGTTCGGCTGCGTGGGCCATCGTCTGCCAGTCGGACTGGCTGCCCATGATGATGCCCACCTGTGGGGCGGTGTCGCCTGCCATCGCTGCCTGCCTTCAAGCTCCCTGCCGCACGACGCGACGGGCCACCGGAAAGCGCGTTGCTTTAGCGTTCAGCCCCCCGCTGCGCAAATCATTCCCGTCGGCAGGGTCTCAACTCTTGGCGGCGAGCAATGCGTCCACCGCCGTGCGGATCACCTGATAGGTCCGCTCGGGGTCAAGCTTCTGGCGGTCGCGCAGGCGGCCATAGGAATCAAGGCTCATCCACAGGTCGAGCTGCTCGAACCAAAGCTCGTCGGCCTGGTGCTCGGCCGGTACGATGCCCTGCAGCCGGCCGCGCAGCATCCGGTCCAGCGCTTCCATGCCGTGGCGCATCATCGCCGAATGCTGGCGATAGGCCTCGGCGGCGCGGCGATAGGGCAGCACGCCTTCGAACATCTCCATGCGCCGGGACAGCGATTCGCCCACCTGGCCCTGCCAGGTCGGCGCCTCGTAGGAGCGCACCAGCGGCGTGTAGCGGCTGCCCAGCCGGTCGAGCATGGCAACATAAAGGCCATCGAGATCGCCAAAATGCCGGAACACGGAGCGCAGGCCCACCCCGGCCCGTTCGGCGATCACCTCGGCGCCGGGAATGCCATGGCCCTCGTCGATCAGTGCCAGCACCGCCTGGATGATGCGATCGCGGCTGGCCATCGCCCGCAGACGGCGCCCATCGGTTTCCTGTTGGTCACTCATCTGGCTGGCCCATAAGCATATCTTGCCGCGCGGTTCCAGTGTCGCGGCTCATGCGTCAGTTCCACCAGTAAATATAGGGATCACTGGTACGCGCCGGCACCCCAAGCGGGCGGTCGAGCGGAATCGGCGAACGAATCAGGCTGGGCCAGGCCGGCGGCGCCTGCTGCCGGTCATGGGCAGCGAGCAGCGCCTTCATCGCGGCCACCCGGGCTGGCTGCTGCGCCGCCACGTCGCGCTGTTCGGTGGGGTCGCTGGCAAGGTCATAGAGCCGGTCCTCCCGCGGGTGCGTCAGGCTGTGCAGCTTCCAGCCATCGTGCAGCACCACCCGATAGCCGCCAGAGCGCCAGAACAGCGTGCGGTGCGGCACGCCGGTCGCCTCCCCGGTGACGAACGGCATCAGGTCCACCCCGTCCACCGGGCGATCGGCCGGCAGGGCAGCGCCGGCCGCGGCGCTGGCGGTGGCATAGATGTCGAAATGGCTGACCGGGCTGGCCAGGCGGCTGCCCTGGGCGATGCGCGCCGGCCAGCGCATCAGGAACGGCAGGTGGGTGCCGCCCTCGTAATAGGTTGCCTTCCAGCCGCGATAGGGCCGGTTGAGACCGGGCAGGCCGACATAGTGCGCGCCGCCATTGTCGGACGTGAAGATGACCAGCGTGTTGTCATCAAGGCCCTGGCGCTTCAACTCCGCCATCACCTGGCCCACCCCGCGGTCGACGGCGCGCACCATCGCGGCATAGACGCGGGTGCGGTGATCCTTGATGCCGGAGAGCGCGTCATAATCGCTCTTCAGCGCCTGCAGCGGCGTGTGCGGCGCGTTGTAGGCCAGGTAGATGAAGAAGGGCCGGTTGCGGTTGGCGCGGATCGCCGCGATGGCCTGGGTGCTCAGATAATCGGTCATGTAGCGGTCGGGCGCGAAGCGCGGGCTGCCATTGTACTGCACCGAAAAGGGCAGGTTGGCCCACAGGAAGCGGTCGATCGGGTCGAAATCCTGGTAGCTGTTCACCGACTGTGGATCATCCTCCGGCAGATACTTCTGGCCGCCGATGATGAAGCCCAGGCTTTCATCGAAGCCCTGGTCCTCGGGGCGCATGCCCCCGGCCTCGCCAAGGTGCCACTTTCCGAGGTGGACAGTGTGATAGCCACGCGATTTCAGCTGTTCGGCAACGGTGATCTCGGCCGCTGGCACGCCCTTGTCACCGGGTGGCGGCAGATTGCGCGCCGCCTCCTCGTCGAACACCGTCCTGTGTTCCCAGTTGCTGGGGAAGCTGGCGATGTTGCGGGCGAACAGCGCATCAGGCCGGATGATGCTGGTCGGGAACCAGCCCGGCACGCGCACGTCGGTCGGCGTGAACTCATAGCCGAAGCGCGTGGCATAGCGGCCGGTCATCAGCGCGGCGCGGCTGGGCGCGCAGGTGGCATTGCCGGCATAGCCATTGGCAAACACCACGCCTTCTCGGCCGATGGCATCAATGTTGGGCGTCGGCGTGCCGGCGACGCCCTTGCCAGTGATGGTGACATCGTTGAATCCGAGATCATCGGCGACGATCAGGATGATGTTGGGCGGGCGTTCGCCTGGCTGCGGCGCCTGCGGCCCTTGCTGCCACGTCACCGCGCGGTTGGGCTGCGTCGGCTCGGTGATCCAGCGGTTGAGGTTGAGCTTGATGTAATCAGCCGACAGGAAGAGGCCAGCGCCGGCGACGGCGACGCCGCCCAGCAGGATCTTCGCCCAGCGCTTCATGCCGCCCTCCCGAAACTGCGCCGGGCGAGGAGCAGGATAAGGATCATCACCGCTTCGACCACCATCGGCGGAAAGGCCGTCGGCGGCGCACCATCGGCCAGCAGCGACACGCCACGCCCGGCAATCGCGATGGCCAGCAGCATCAGTGGCACCAGCAGCGCCCGTGCGTCCTTCTGCACGGCGCCGATCAGGGCGAAGCTGCCGCCGGTGATGAAGAAGCCGGGAAAGTCGGCCCTGAGGGTCGCCATGCCCTGGCTGCCATCGGGGATCAGGAAGAAGCCGCCCGCCGCACCCGCCGGATTGAGCAGGAACATCAGCCCGATGGCGATGTTGAACAGCCCGATACCCGCCACCAGCAACCGCGTCACTGCTGCCATGTGATCCCCCTTGCCGGTGGTGATGCTAGCAGGGCTCGGCGGAATTGGAACCACCTGCATTGCCAGTGCCACAACATGCCCATAGGCTGCGCCATGATGCGACGCTGGGGCGGCCTGATCGTGCTTCTGGTGCTGGCCGCCGGCCTGTGGCTGGCGCGCGCGCCACTGGGTGAAGCGCTCTATGGCCGGATTGCAGCCACACGTGCCGGGCGCGATGCACTGGCCGGCGACGGCGATGGCCTCACCCTCATCTTCTGCGGCACCGGAACGCCGCTTCCCGATCCCGACCGCGCCGAGGCGTGCCTGGCGGTCAAGGCCGGCAACACGCTGCTGTTGATCGATGCCGGCGATGGCGGGGTCAGGAAGCTGGCCAGCTGGGGAGTGCAGCTGGGCGGACTGGACGGCGTACTGCTCACCCATCTGCACAGCGACCATGTGGAAGGCCTCGCCCCGGCGCTGCTGCTGCGCTGGACCGGCAGTGCCGCCAGAACCCCGCTGCCGCTGATCGGCCCGCCAGGCACGGCGCAGGTGGCGGAGGGCTATAACCTGATGCTGGCGGCCGATGCCGGTTACCGCACCGCCCATCATGGCGAGGCTATTGCCCCCACCGGCGGCGGCCGCATTGCTGGCCGGGACGCGGAGCCGGGCGTGGTGTGGAACCGCGATGGCCTGGTGATCACCGCCTTTGCTGTCAACCACGCGCCGGTGGCCCCGGCCTGGGGATATCGCATTGCCTACAAGGGCCGAGTGGTGGTGGTGAGCGGCGACACCGCGGCCAGCCCGGCGGTGGCCAATGCCGCCAAGGGCGCCGATCTCCTGGTGCACGAAGCGCTGCAGCCGCGCCTGGTGGCCGGCATCACCCGTGGCCTTGAGGCCAGCGGGCAGCCCCGCACCGCCCAGATCACGCGGGACATCCTGACCTATCACACCACCCCGGAACAAGCCGCCAGCCTCGCCGCCGAGGCCGGGGTGGGCCAGCTGGTGCTCACTCATATTGCGCCGCCGCTGCCCTCGCGCCTGTTCCACGCCGCCTTCCTCGGCGACGCCCCGCAGCGCTTTGGCGGCCCGATCCTGATCGCCAGCGACGGCCTGCGGCTGTTCCTGCCCGCCGGCAGCCGCGCGGTCGAGGACGACCATCTGTGACGCGTCTCGCCGCCCTGCTGCTGGCAAGCGCACTCATGCCTGGCCCGGCAACTGCCCAGCCTGCCCAAACGAAGCCAGCGAGGCCCAACATCGTGCTGATCATTGCCGATGACTGGGGCTATTCCGATCCCGGCAGCTATGGCAGCGAGATCGCCACGCCCCACCTCGACGCGCTGGCGCGCAATGGCACGCGCTTTGCCAATTTCCATGTATCGGCCAGTTGCTCGCCCAGCCGCGCCATGCTCCTCACCGGCATCAATGCCCACAAGGCAGGCCTCGGCAACATGCCCGAGACGATCCCGCCCGAGCATCGCGGCCAGCCCGGCTACAACGCGGTGCTGGCCCCCGGCGTCACCACGCTGGCGCTGCGGCTGAAGGCGGCTGGCTATGCCACATTATTTGCCGGCAAGTGGCATCTGGGCCACGACCCGGCCGATCTGCCCACGGCCCGCGGCTGGGACCGGGCGCTGGCCCTGTCCCAATCCGGCGCCGACAATTGGGAGAACAAGCCCAATCGCCTGCTCTATGAGCGCGCCGACTGGACGCGGGACGGCAAGACGGCACGGCTGCCGCGCAGTTTCTATTCCTCCACGTTGATCGTCGACGAGGCCATTGTCCAGATCGACAGCGTGAGGGGCAGGCCCTTCTTCGCCACCTTGGGCTTCCTCTCCAATCATATCCCGCTGCAGGCCAGCGAGGCCGACATCGCCCGCTACCGCGCCCGCTATGACGACGGCTGGACGGCGTTGCGGGCGGCCCGCGCGGCGGGCGTGGCCAGCAAGGGCCTGTTGCCCGATGGCCCGCGCGTCACAATGGACAGCACGCGCGACTGGCAGTCCCTGAGCGGGGACGAACGCGCCCGCTGGGCCCGCGCCATGGAAGTCTATGGCGGCATGGCCACCGCCATGGACCGCGAGGTGGGCCGGCTGATCGCCCATCTCAAGGCGTCGGGCCAGTATGACAACACGCTGTTCGTGTTCGTGTCCGACAATGGTGCCGAGGCCACCAATCCGGAAGCCAACCGCTTCACCACCTTCAACGCGCACATGCAGTATGACATGGCGCCGGAGCGACAGGGGCAGCCCGGCAGCCTCACCTACATCGGCGCCAGCTGGGCGAGCGCGGCGGCCAGCCCCCTGCGCGGATACAAGTTCAGCGCCTGGGAAGGCGGCGTGCGGGTGCCGTTCATCGTCACCCTGCCGCCGGCGCTGCGCCAGGCCCGGGGTGCGGTGGCCCCCGCCCCGACCCATGCCGTCGACCTGGTGCCGACGCTGCTCGATCTGGCCGGAATCAGCGCCCGCGACGGGCTGGAGGGCCGCTCACTGCTGCCGGCGCTGACCGATCCCACGGCCAGCATCCACCCGGACGACGAGGCCACC
Organism: Sandarakinorhabdus rubra; assembly: GCF_010994245.1. Classification (GTDB taxonomy): domain Bacteria; phylum Pseudomonadota; class Alphaproteobacteria; order Sphingomonadales; family Sphingomonadaceae; genus Sandarakinorhabdus; species Sandarakinorhabdus rubra. The sequence goes on along the minus strand of NZ_WMHO01000083.1, from coordinate 643 downwards.
GGCTATGAACTGTCGGGCAATGCCGTGCTCTATCAGGGCCGCTGGAAGCTGGTGAAGAACCTGCCGCCCTATGGCGACGGGCGCTGGCACCTGTTCGACATCATGGCCGATCCGGGCGAGACGCGTGACCTCGCCGCCGCGGAACCCGCGCGCCATGCCGCGATGCAGGACGCGTGGCAGCGCTGGGCCAGGGCCAACCGGGTGCTGCCGATGCCCGCCGGCTACAGCGCCCCGGCCCAGATCCAGGCCAATGCCACCCGCGACCTGCTGCCGGGCCGGGTGGCACCGCTGCTGGCGACGCTGGGCCTGCTGCTGCTGGGCCTGTGGACGGGCCGGCGCTGGCGTGTGCCCGATCGCTGATGCAGGATCATCCCCGGCGTGACCAGATGATCGCCGCCGCGCTGGCGGCACTGGCCGGCTATGTCGATGCCGTGGGCTTCATCGCCTCGAGCGGGCTGTTCCTCAGCTTCATGAGCGGCAACTCCACCCGGCTGGGCGTGGGGCTGGCCGAAGCCGGGCAGGTGGCGGGCTTTGCCGCTGGCCTGCTGGCCGCCTTCGTGGCGGGCGTCACCTTTGCCTCGCTGCTTGGCCGGCGACTGCGACAGGCGCGCCGGCGCGGGCAACTGTTGCTGGTGGCCGGCCT
>NZ_WMHO01000082.1 GCF_010994245.1 Sandarakinorhabdus rubra | reverse complement strand
TCGGTCGCGACGCCCGTGACGGCGGCGGTGGCGGCGGCCGAGACCGTGCCGCCCAGCTCCGGCCCGGCCCTCCCGCTGGGTGCTGCCGTGCTGCTGATGCGGCTGGCCGAGTTCCTGGTTGTTGGTGGGGTTGGCCTGTGGCTGGTCGATCGCCTGGCGGAACAGCTGGGCGGCTTCCTCGAACTGCATGAGCGTGTCACGCTGATCGCCAGCCTGGCGTTCGCCGTGCTGGCCGAGAGCCTTGGCGCCTACGACGTGGAAGCACAATTCTCGCTGCGCGAGGGTTGGCGGCGGGTGATCCTGGCCTGGGTGATGACGGTGCTATTCCTGGTCACCATCGGCTTCCTGCTCAAGACATCAGAGGAAATCTCGCGCGGCTGGGCACTGCTGTGGTTTGCCTCGGCCGGCACCGCCATGCTGGTGACCCGCGGTGTCGGCACCCTGTGGGTGCGCCGGCTCAAGCGCAGCGGCTTCTTCAACGAGCGCATGGCGATCTTTGGCACCGGGGCCCAGGCGGCGCGTTTTGCCGATTATGTCCGTTCCAGCGACCGGCTGACCATCACGCTGGTCGGCCTGTTCGACGATCGCCGCCCGGATCGCCTGCCGGCCGAGGTGAGCGGCGTGCCGGTGCTGGGCGATCTCGATGAATTGATCGGGATGATCCGCGCCGGCCTGATCGACCAGGTGGTGCTGGCGCTGCCCTGGTCGGCCGAGCGTCGGCTGCGCACACTGGTCGACGCGCTGGCGCAGACGCCGGTGAAACTCAGGCTGGCCCCCGATCTTGTCACCTTCAGCTTTGCCAACCGGCCGATGGTGATCCTGGGCGACCTGCCGGTGATGACGCTGTTCGAACGGCCGATCTCGGGCCTGTCGGGCATTGCCAAGCAGCTGGAGGACAAGATTCTGGCGACATTGATCCTGGCGCTAATCTGGCCGCTGCTCGCCCTCATCGCGCTTGCCGTGAAGCTGGATTCGCCCGGGCCTATCCTGTTCCGCCAGCCGCGCGAGGGCTTCAACAACCGCAGCTTCCACTGTTTCAAGTTCCGGACCATGTACCATGATCGGCTGGAGTATCAGAACATCACCCAGGCCGGCCGACACGACCCGCGGGTGACGAGGCTGGGGCGGTTCCTGCGGCGCACGAGCCTAGATGAGCTGCCGCAGCTCCTGAACGTGCTGCGCGGCGAGATGAGCCTGGTGGGGCCGCGCCCGCACGCGCCGTCCACCCGGGCCGGCGGCAAGCTGTTCGCGGACGCGGTGCAAAGCTATGCCGCCCGCCACAAGGTGAAACCGGGCATCACCGGCTGGGCGCAGGTGAACGGCTGGCGCGGCGAGACCGACACCGAGGAAAAATTGATCCGCCGGGTCGAGCATGATCTTTACTATATCGAGAACTGGTCGATCTGGTTCGATCTCTACATCCTCGCGCGCACGGTCGGGGCCGTGCTGCTGCCGCGCAACGCCTTCTGAGCCGGTCGCGTCGAGCGCGTCAGGACATTATGTCGCAGCTGTTCAAAAATTGCCGTTCGCTACTTGGCGCGGACATAATCTTTCCCTAATCGCCGCTCTCATTCATTTTTCCTGTCCGCTGGCCGGCAATTGATCCGCCTGGCCAGTGGCGCGCAGCAAGGACGAGCCCGCCATGTATGGTCCCGCGCATGATCCCGCCGCTGGCACGAACCTGCCGATCCGCCCGCCGGTGCCGGTGCCGCAGGTCAATCCGGTGCGCAGCCGCGCCGATTGGGACGCGATGCGCAGCGCCGTGCTGGCCGATCCGGGTGCCTTTCACGGCGCCATGGCGGCGCGCAACCTGCACTGGCAGGTGATGGTGGATGGCCGCCCGGCCTGGCTGAGCCGGGGCGAGGATGGCCGCTGGGCGGGCTGGGATGCCGAAACCGCGGCGCCCGTGGTGGCCGATCTCGGCGCCGATTTCGCGCCGTGGACCCGGGCCTTCAATGCCGATGATGCGCCCAATTTCCGCTGGTTCGAAGGCGGCCGCACCAATGCCGCCTTCAACGAGCTGGATCGTCACGTGCTGGCCGGGCATGGCGCGGAAGCCGCCTTCATCTTCGAGGGTGACCGCTGGGACCTGGCGGCCAACAACGGCCGCGGTGCCCCGGTCGATTGCCTCACCGTCTCGCGCCGCCAGCTGCTGCTCGAAGCCGCCAAGTGCGCCGTGGCCCTGCAGAAGCTGGGCCTGAAGGCCGGTGACCGCATCGCACTCAACATGCCCAACGTGCCGGCCCAGCTCTACTGGACGGAAGGCGCCAAGCGCATCGGGGTGATCTACACGCCGGTGTTCGGCGGCTTTTCCGACAAGACCCTGTCGGACCGCATCCACGATGCCGGCGCCCGCATCGTGATCACCGCTGACGGCGGCTATCGCAACGCCCAGATCGTGCCGTTCAAGACCGCCTATACCGATCCGGCGCTGGACAATTATGTGCCGGTGACGGTGGCGCTCAGGCTGTTGGAAGAGCGGCTGGATGGCGCCGATCTTGGCCTCTCCGCCGAGACCCGCACCGCCATGGCCGGCATCGTCGCCACCGCGCTGAAGGGTGAGGTGACGGTGGAGCGCGGCGACGTGATGCGCGGCCTCGGCCGGGCACTCGCCGAACTGGGCAAGGAAGGCGCCGTGGATGCCGCCCAGTCGGCGCGCATCCGCATCGCTATTGCCGAGGCGCTTGTGTCCACCCCGCCGCGCGTGGAAGCGGTGATCGTCGCCAACCATACCCATGTGCCCGATCTCGTCTGGCGCGATCGCGACGTGTGGAGCCATGATCTCACCAATGCCGCGCTGGCCGACATCCTGAAGGCGGCCGGCCTGCCCGACGAAGCGGCGCTGCATGCACTGGACGACCAGGCCTTCGTGGCGGCGCTGTGGAAGGCGTCGAAGCCGCTGGCCGTCGATGCCGAATATCCCCTGTTCTTCATCTACACCTCGGGCTCGACCGGCAAGCCCAAGGGCGTTGTCCATGTCCATGGCGGCTATGCGAGCGGCATCATGGAAACGATGAAGGTCGCCTTTGATGCGCGCCCCGGCGACACGATCTTCGTGGTCGCCGATCCGGGCTGGATCACCGGCCAGAGCTACATGATCGCCGCTGCGCTGCTCTCCCGCGTCACCACCGTGCTGGCCGAAGGCTCACCGGTGTTCCCGCACGCCGGGCGCTTTGCGGCGATGATCGAGAACCACGGCGTCACCATCTTCAAGGCCGGCGTCACCTTCCTGAAGGCGGTGATGACCGACCCGCAGAACCTGAAGGACATCGAGGCCTATGACCTGAGCAAGCTGAGGGTCGCCACCTTTTGCGCCGAGCCCTGTTCGCCGCCGGTGCAGGCCTTCGGCATGGATCACATCACGTCGCAGTATATCAACAGCTACTGGGCGACCGAGCATGGCGGCATCGCCTGGACGCACTTCTATGGCAACGGCGAATTCCCGCTGGCGGCCGACGCGCGCACCTTCCCGCTGCCGTGGATCGTCGGCGACGTGTGGGTGGAAGACGAGGCCGGCGACAAGCAGGCCACCGTGCTCTTGACCCGCGAGGGCGGCGAAGGCGTGCCCTGGCGCAAGGCCGGGCAAAGCGAGAAGGGCGAGATCATCATCGCCGCGCCCTATCCCTATCTGGCGCGCACCGTGTGGGGCGATGCCGAGAATTTCCGCGTCGAGGATGGCAAGGTGGTCGGCGGCTGGGCCGGTGACGCGGCGCGCTGGCGCGAAGGCTACTGGGGCCGCTGGCAGGGCGTGTGGGCCTATACCCAGGGCGATTTCGCCGTGGCGGGCGATGATGGCGGCTTCTCGCTGCACGGCCGGTCGGATGACGTGATCAACGTCTCCGGCCATCGCATGGGCACCGAGGAGATCGAGGGCGCAATCCTGCGCGACAAGGCGCTGAACCCGGAAAGCCCGGTGGGCAACGTGCTGGTGGTGGGTGCCCCGCACCGCGAGAAGGGCCTGACCCCGCTGGCCTTCATCACGCCGGCGCCCGGCCAGGTCATCACCCGCGACGACGAGCGCCGGCTGGCCGATCTGGTGCGCAGCGAAAAGGGCGCCGTGGCGGTGCCCGGCGATTTCATCACCGTCTCGCAGTTCCCGGAAACCCGCAGCGGCAAGTACATGCGCCGCATGGTGCGCGCGCTGGTGGAAGGAGCGCCGCTGGGTGACGTGACGACGCTGAAGAACCCGGAGAGCCTGGACGAACTGAAGCGCGCCATCACCGCCTGGGAGCGCAAGCAGCGCCTGTCCGAAGATCAGGACATCTTCGACCGCTATCGCTATTTCCGCATCCAGTACAACACGGTCGCGCCGGGCAAGAAGGTGGCGACCGTCTATGTCACCAACCCGCCAGTCAACGCGCTCAACGAACGCGCCATCGACGAGCTGGTGATCGTGGTGGAGCATCTGTCGCGCCGCGAAGACGTGGCCGCGGTGGTGTTCACCGGCGATGGCACGGCAAGCTTCGTCGCCGGCGCCGACATCCGCCAGTTCCTTGAGGAGATCCACACGGCGGAGGAAGCGCGCGTGCTGCCGGCCAACGCCCAGCTGGCGTTCGGCAAGATCGAGCAGATGGGCAAGCCCTGCATCGCGGCAATCCAGGGCGTCGCGCTGGGCGGCGGCATGGAATTCGCGCTGGCCTGCCATTATCGCGTCGCCGAGCCCCACGCCCGCTTCGGCCAGCCGGAAATCCGCCTGCGACTGCTGCCCGGCTATGGCGGCACCCAGCGCCTGCCGCGCTTGTTGACCGACAAGCGCGGGCCCGAAGGCCTGCTGGACGCGCTCGACCTGATCCTGGGTGGCCGCAGCGTGGATGCTGCCGACGCCCTGGAAATGGGCGCCATCGATGCGGTTGCCGATGGCGCCACCGATGCGCTCAGCCTGGCCCATGCTGCCGTGCGCGAATATGTGCGACTGGGTGACACCAGCCATCTCGGCCGCGCCTGGGCAGAACGCAAGAAGGTCGCCAAGACCGTGTGGCAGCAGCCCAACCACATCGATCTCGATGCCGCGCTGCAGGACTCGTTCGTGCAGCGCATCCTGAAGCAGCTGGAGTGGGCCGGCCGCGGCAAGGCCGGGGAACGCGCCATCGACGCGATCCGCACCGGCTGGACGCAGGGCATGAACGCCGGCCTCGCCCGCGAGGCGGAGCTGTTTGCACAGGCCGTGATCGATCCCGATGGCGGCAAGACCGGCATCCGCCTGTTCATGGACAAGAAGGCCCCGCCGCTGCCCGTGCGCCGCAACGGCGTCCATATCGAGGCCGAGTTCGAGACAAGGGCGAAGCATCTGGAAGCCGCTGGTGACCTGCTGCCGGTGGGCGCGCCCTTCTTCCCCGGCGTGACGCCGATCCCGGGCCATCAATATGGCTTCGGTATCGCGCGCAATCCCGATACCGGCGCGCCGCAGTTCGGCCAGCCGGCCACCCACGAAAAGCAGCTGATCGTGCCGACGCCGCAGCCGGAGCCCAACGAGGCGCTGGTCTATCTGCTCACCTCGGAAGTGAACTTCAACGATATCTGGGCCTTGACCGGCATCCCGGTGTCGCCGTTCGACAATCATGAAGAGGATGTGCAGCTCACCGGTTCGGGCGGCCTGGCGCTTGTCGCGGCGCTGGGCAGCGAGGTCCGCGGGCAGGGTCGGCTCAAGGTGGGCGATCTGGTGGCGGTCTATTCCGGCACGTCCGATCTGCTCAGCCCGCAGGCCGGGCGTGACCCGATGTATGCCGATTTCGCCATCCAGGGCTATGAGACGAAGTCGGGCAGCCATGCCCAGTTCCTCACCGTGCAGGCGCCGCAGCTGCACCCCGTGCCCGGTGACCTGACGCTGGAGCAGGCCGGAAGCTACATCCTCAACCTCGGCACCATCTGGCGCTGCCTCTACACCACGCTGGAAATCGTGGGCGGCAAGACCATCTTCATCGAAGGGTCGGCCACCGGCACCGGGCTTGATGCGCTGAAATCGGCCAAGGCCAGCGGCCTTGCCGTGACCGGCCTCGTCTCCAGCCCGTCGCGTGCCGCGTTCGTGAAATCGAAGGGCGCCGTCGGCGCGCTCGATCGCACCGATCCGCGCTTCAAGTCGCTGTTCACTGCCGTCCCCGACGGCACGAAGGCGGACTGGGCGGCGTGGGAACAGGCCGGTGAGGCGCTGGTGGCGGAATACAAGGCGCTGAACGGCGGCAAGCTGGCCGATTATGCCGTGTCCCACGCCGGCGAGACGGCCTTCCCGCGCTCGTTCCAGCTTTTGGGCGATGGTGGCGTGCTCGCCTTCTATGGCGCTTCGTCGGGCTATCACCTCAGCTTCATGGGCAAGAAGGGCGGTTCCGATCCGGTCACCATGCTGGCGCGCGCCGGCGCGCGTGGCGGCGAGGCGGTGCTCATCTTCTATGGCCCCGGCACCTCTCAGCTGGCCGATGAGACCGGCCTCGAGATGATCGAGGCGGCGCGTGGTCTGGGCTGCCGCATCGTTGTCGTCACCAACACCGATGGCCAGCGCGAGTTCATCCTGAGCCTGGGCTTCGAGGACGCGGTGGCCGGCGTGGTGTCGCTGGAAGGCATCAAGCGGCGCGAGGGCGGCAATTTCGACTGGCCCGACACCATGCCGCGCCTGCCGGTGGCCCGCGAGGATATCGAGAATTTCCGCGAAGCCGTCCGCCAGTTCCAGGACAAGACGCTGAAGCCCTTCGGCAACGCGGTCGGCAAGCTGCTGCGCTCGCCGGACAATCCGCGCGGCAACCCGGACATCGTGCTGGAACGCGCCGGCCAGGACACGCTGGGCGTCACCACTGCGCTGGTGAAGCCGTTCACCGGCCGCGTGGTCTACTGCGAGGACATGGCCGGGCAGCGCTACAATTTCTATGCCCCGCAGGTGTGGACCCGCCAGCGCCGCATCATCATGCCGATGGCACAGATCCGGGGCACCCACCTGTGCAATGCTTATGAAGTCACCCGCATGAACGACATGATTTCCGCCGGCATCCTGGACGTCACCGAGCCGACGGTGGTGCCGTGGGAAGGCCTGCCGGAAGCGCACCAGTCCATGTGGGACAACCGCCACACGGGGGCGACCTATATCGTCAACCACGCGCTGCCGGCGATGGGCCTGCGCGGCAAGGACGAACTCTATGAAGCGTGGGCGTCCCTCGGGGCCAACCGCGAAGGGCAGGGGGAATGAACGCGATGTCGAAGTCCAAGGGCGGCGAACCCGTGTCTGCACCGCAGGGGGAGCGCGTCGGCCGGCTGGCCGGCAAGGTGGCGCTGATCACCGGGGCGGCCGGCAATCTGGGTGGCAGCATCGTGCGCCGCTATCTGGCCGAAGGCGCCACCGTGGTGATGAGCGGCCGCGATGCGGCGCGCACCACGGCAGCGATGGACGCCGCCGTCGCCGATGTGGGTGGGACTGCCAGCATCGTGACGATGGACGGCGCCGACATTGAATCAGTGCGCGCCGGCATTGCCGAGGTCGTGGCCCGCCATGGCCGTATCGATATCCTCGTCAACAACGCCGGCTCGGCTGGCCCCAAGCAGGTGCTGGGCGACCTGCCGCTCAATGCCGACGAGCTGGAAGGCACGCCTGACAGCGAGACGGTGGGCGATGCCGCCCGCAACATCATGGTGGTGGCCTGGAACCTGGTGCGCGCCGCCGCGCCCGCGATGGGCGAGGGCGGCAGCATCATCAACGTGTCCACCATCTTCTCGCGCACCGATTATTTCGGCCGCGCCGCCTATACCGTGCCCAAGGCTGCGCTCAACATCCTGTCGAAGCGGCTGGCCCGCGAGCTGGGGCCGCGCGGCATCCGCGTGAACACCCTCTATCCCGGCCCCATCGCGTCCGAACGCATCCGCACCGTGTTCGCCGCCATGGACGGGCTGAAGGGCGACGCGCCCGGCAGCACGGCCAATCATTTCTTCGATCTGATGGCGCTGGAGCGCAGCGTCGATGGCGCGCCGAAGGCCAAGACCTTCCCGACCCCGGCTGACATCGCCAATGCCTGCGTGTTCATGGGATCGGACGAAAGCGCCGCCTTTGCCGCCCATGATTTCGAAGTGACGCACGGCATGGCGGTGCCGCTGGAATCGCGCTCGGAATTTCTCTCACGCCCCGACATGCGCGCCATCGATGGCGACGGACGCCACATCCTGGTGGCAGCCGGCAACCAGCTTGATGACGCACTGGCCATCGCCGGCCTGTTCGCCGGGCAGGGCGCGCGCGTGCTGCTGGGCTTCCATGCCCAGGCCGCGCTTGACGACGCAGCCGACCGCTTGCCGGCCGGCGTCACGGCGGTGCGCTTCCCGCGCCATGATCATGATGTGATGGATGCCGAACTGGCGACCTTCACCGCCGCTGGCGGCGCGATCGATGGCGCGGTGATCCTGCCGACGCGCGGCCCGGGCTATTTCACCGGCGCGCTCGGCGAGGCCAGCGATGCCAATGTCGAGCGGTTCGTGGATGACGAGCTGGAAGGCGCCATCGCGCTTGCCCGCACGCTGGACCGCTATTGGCAGAAGAATGGCGACCTCGCCGCCGATCCGCGCGTCGTGTTCCTTTCGAACGGCGATGATGGCGCCGGCAATCTTTGGGCCGACGTGGAACGCGCCGCCATCGAGGAACTGCTGCGCGTGTGGCGCGACGAGGCCCGCGTGGCGCACGCGCAGGGCAAGGCGCCGCGCGCCGTGTGGGGCAACCAGATCGTGCGTTATGGCAATGGCGAGGCGGAAAACCGCGACTTTGCCGCCGGCCATGCCGCGCGCCTCCTGCTGAGCGACCGCCAGGTCGATCCGATCAACCTCTATCTGCCGGCCAGCATCGCCCATGCCACCGGCGCCCGCCGTGCATTGATGGGCACGGCGGAAAACATCACCGGCCTGCATCTGGGCAAGGTGGCGCTGATCACCGGCGGCTCCGCCGGCATCGGCGGCGCGCTGGCCCGCCTGCTGGCCCTGGCCGGCGCCAAGGTGATGATGGTCGCCCGCCGCGAATCCGAGCTGGATGCCGCCCGCGAGCGGATCGTGGGCGAGCTGCAGGACATCGGCTTTGCCGGCGTCGAACGCCGCGTGCGCACGCTGGCCGGCATCGATGTGGCCGACATGGGTTCGCTCCGCCGCGCCGTTGACGAGACATTGAAGGCCTTCGGGCGCATCGACTATCTCATCAACAACGCCGGCATTTCGGGCGCCGAGGAAATGGCCGTGGACATGGAGGTGGGCGCCTTCCGCCACACCCAGTTCGCCAACCTGATCTCCAACTATGCCCTGATGCAGATGGTTGTGCCGCTGATGCGGGCCCAGGGGTCGGGCTATATCCTCAACGTTTCCAGCTATTTCGGTGGGGAAAAGTTCCTTGCCGTGTCCTACCCCAACCGCACCGACTATGCCGTCTCCAAGTCCGGCCAGCGGGCGATGGTGGAATCGATGGCTCGCCACCTGGGGCCGCAGATCCAGATCAACGCCATCGCGCCGGGCCCGGTGGACGGGGACCGGCTGGCCGGCCTGGGCGGCAAGCCGGGCCTGTTCGATCGGCGCGGCCGCCTGATCCTGGAAAACAAGCGGCTGAACGCGGTGCATGCCGCGGTCATCAAGTCGGTGCGCTCCGGCGCGCCGGTGGCGCAGGTGCTGGCCAAGCTGGCCCGCAACGACACGGTGCAACTGTCGCACGACAAGTCCAACCCGCAGGCGCTGCGCGACCTGGCGCTGGCCTGCGCGCGCGAGGGCGATGAAAGCTGCTGCTGGGATCGCTATGTGCTCACCCCGGTGCTGGCCGCCAAGCTGCTGAAGCGGCTGCGGCTGGGCGGCTGGCTGATCGGCAGCGACTGGCAGGACCGCGATGCGGCCGACTGGCTGTTGCGCGTGCCGCCCGATGACGTGCCGTGGCTGCCGGTGGCGCAGATCGGCCGCGAAGCCGCCAAGGTGCGCGGCGGCGTGCTCAGCCAGCTGCATCTCGGCAAGATGCCGACCGAAACCGAAGTGGCGCAGGCCACCGTGTTCTTCCTGGCCGACCGTGCCGTGTCGGGCGAGACGTTCATGCCCTCGGGCGGCCTCAACGTCGAACGCTCGCACACGGAGCGCGAACTGTTCGGCAGCCCCAAGGCCGAGCGGCTGGCCCAGATGGGCGGCAAGACGGTGTGGATGGTCGGCGAGCATCTCGCCGATTATCTCGGGGCCGCTGCGCAGGGCTTCCTTGATTGCGATGTCGCCCGCGTGGTGCTGCTCACCGCGAGCCAGGCCGGAGCGGATGCCATCCGCAGCCATATCGGGCAGGGGGCCGACCGGGTCGAGACGCTGGTGATCGACGGCGAGATCGAGACGGCGATGGACGCGGCGCTGGCCCGCTGGGGCCACCCCACCAGCATCGTCTCGACGCCGCTGGCGCCGCTGCCCGACCGGCTGTTCGATGGCGAGGAACCGCTCGATGGCGACGGCTTTGCCGCCGTTGTCGACCAGAACCTCACTCATCATTTCCGCATCGCCCGCAAGGTGTCGCTGTTCGATGATTGCCAGCTGGTGCTGGTCTCGCCCGACGTACCGATGGGGGAGGGCGGCAAGGGCGCCTTCGCGCTGGCCAATTTCATCAAGACGACGCTGCACGCCTTCACCGCCACCATCGCGGTGGAGAATGAGCGGCTGGTGCACGAGGTGGCGGTCAACCAGATCAACCTCACCCGCCGCGTGCGTTCCGAAGAGCCGCGGACGCCGGCGGAACATGCCGAGGAGGTGCGCCGCTTCGCTCGCGCCGTGCTGCTGGCCGGTGCGCCGCTGCCGGATGCGGAAGACAGCCGTTATCGCAGCCGCATCTATCGCGGCATGTCGCTCACCGTCTGATGGCGGGGCGGCTGGCCCTCAGCCGGCCAGCCGCCGCTCCACCAGCGTCCACAGGTCGGCAAAGGCGCGCGCCGCCGCGCCGGACGGCAGCGGCTTGCGGGTCGCCGCNGTCGCCTCGATG
>NZ_WMHO01000081.1 GCF_010994245.1 Sandarakinorhabdus rubra | reverse complement strand
GCTGCCGGAACGCGGCGCGGGCTGGTCCACGCCGTGGCTGCTGCTGGCCGCCGGGCTGGGGGCGGCGGCCGTGCACCTGCTGGCCTGAACCGCGCTACCGTGCTTGCGCCGTTCAGCGCTTCGGCCTATGGCCGCGGCCATGCCTGAAGCCGCTCCTGCCACCCGCAAAGCCACCGTGACCGTGACGCTGAAAAACGGCGTGCTCGACCCCCAGGGCCGCGCCATCGAGGCCGCGCTGCACGGGCTGGGCTTTGATGGCGTCGCCGGCGCCCGGGTCGGCAAGATCATCGAACTCGACGTGGCCGACGGCACAAGCCGCGAAACAGTCGAGGCGATGGCCCGGCAGCTGCTGGCCAACACGGTGATCGAGAATTTCCGGATTGAGATGCCGTGAAGGCCGCCGTCATCGTCTTTCCCGGCTCCAACTGTGATCGCGACCTTGCCGACGCCATCACCAAGGTGACCGGCCGCGCCCCGGAGATGATCTGGCACCGCGAGACAGAGCTGCCCGAAAGCCTTGATTTCATCGGTATCCCCGGCGGCTTTTCCTATGGCGACTATCTGCGCTCCGGCGCGATGGCGGCGCGCTCGCCGGTGATGCAGGCGGTGGTGAAGGCCGCCGGCGAAGGCCGCGCCGTGCTCGGCATCTGCAACGGCTTCCAGGTGCTGACCGAAGCTGGCCTGCTGCCCGGCGCCCTGATGCGCAACGCAGGGTTGAACTTCGTCTGCCGCGACGTGCGCCTGACGGTGGAAAACAGCCAGTCGATCTTCACCAGCCGCTATGCCGCCGGCGAGACGATCACCATCCCGGTGGCCCACCACGACGGCAATTATGTCGCCGATGCCGACACGCTGGACCGCCTCGAAGGCGAAGGCCGCATCGCCTTCCGCTATGCAGAAACCGTGAACGGCTCGGCCCGGGACATCGCCGGCATCCTGTCTGATGCTGGCAACGTGCTGGGCATGATGCCCCATCCGGAACGCCTGATCGAACCCGAACAGGGCGGCACCGACGGCCGCCGCCTGTTCGAAGCGGCCATGATGGCGCTCGCCTGACACCTCTGGCGCGCCGGGCCGGCATCATTCGCATTGGGGGAATATCATGCTGCGGACGCTGATGGTGATTGCCATGGTCGCTGCCACGCAGGGCCAGGCGGCGCCCCTGCCCTTCGCAGTCGAAGAAGCCACGATCGGCAGCGTGCATGCGGCCATGCGCGACGGGCGGCTGACCTGTCGGGGCCTTGTTGACGCCTATCTCGCCCGCATCACCGCCTATGACAAGAACGGCCCGGCGGTGAACGCCATTGTGACGATCAATCCCGACGCCACAAGCATCGCCGACGACCTTGACCGGCGCTTTGCGGCGGGCGGGCTGACCGGGCCGCTGCACTGCGTACCGATGATCGTGAAGGACAATTTCGAGACGCAGGGCTTGCAGACCAGCAACGGTGCGCTCGCTTTTGCAGGCTATCTGCCGGCCCAGGATGCCACGCTGGTGGCCCGCGCCCGCGCCGCCGGCGCCATCGTGCTGGCCAAATCGAACATGGCGGAATGGGCCTTCAGCCCGGTCGAGACCGTCAGCTCCATCCTGCCCGGTTACACGAAGAATCCCTATGCGCTCGACCGCGTGACGGCAGGATCGAGCGGCGGCACGGCAGCGGCCATCGCCGCCAATTTCGGCCTGGTCGGGCTGGGCAGCGACACCGGCGATTCGATCCGCGGGCCGGCCTCCCACACGAACCTTGCCGGCATCCGCTCGACCATGGGGCTGACCAGCCGCGCCGGGGTGTTCCCCCTGAACCTCAGGGCCGACATTGCCGGCCCGATGACCCGCACCGTGGAAGACATGGCCATCGTTTTCCAGGCCATCGCCGGCGCCGACCCGCGCGATCCAGCGACGGCCACCGCCACCGGGCGCACCTTACCCGATGTGCGCACCGCACTCGATCGTGGCGGCCTGAAGGGTGTGCGCATCGGCGTGCTCCGCGAGGCCTATGAGCGCGACAGCAGCGATCCCGAGATCGTGGCGATATTCCGCGCCGCGCTCGACGATCTGCGGCGGCAGGGGGCAATCATCGTCGATCCGGCGCCGATCGAAGGCTATGCGCTGCCGCCACGGCCGGCGCCGGACGCCATCTGCATGGGGTTCAAGCACGATCTCAACCAATTCCTCGCCGCGCGCGCCAGCCCAGGAGCAAGCCAGGTGCCGCTGGCCGATCTGGCCGCCATCCTCCAGTCGGGCAGGTTCCACCCGTCCGTGGCCAAGCGGCTGGAAGATGCCGAGAAGGTGCCGCAGAACGGCACGGACTCGCCGGCCTGCGCCGCCGACGAGGCCCAGCGCGAGGCTTTCCGCACCACGGTGCTGAAGACCATGGCGCGGCTGAAGCTCGATGCCTTCGTCTATCCGACCTGGAGCAACCCGCCGCGCCTGATCGGCGACCTCAACACGCCGGGCGGCGACAACAGCCAGGTGTTTGCGCCCATCACCGGGTTTCCGGCGGTCAACGTACCGATGGGCCATTCGCGCGGCGGCCTGCTGCCGGTGGGCATCACCTTCCTCGGGCGCCCCTGGGCGGATGTTGACCTGATCCGCTTCGCCTATGCCTATGAGCAGGCGACCCGCCATCGCCGCCCACCTCCAAGCACGCCGCCGCTGCGGTAGGCAACTCCAGCCCTTGTCAGCCGGCGGGCGCTCCTGCATCCATGAAAACTGGGGGCCTTGCCATGCACACACGCCGACAGATGCTGGGACTGGTGGGCGGCGCGGCCATCCTCGCGCCGCTGGACCGCCTCGCTGCCCAGCCGCTCTCCGATCAGCTCGTGCTGCTCGGCACCGGCGGCGGTCCGACGCCCAAGGCCTTGCGCGCGGCTCCGGCGATGGCGCTGATGATCGGCGGGCAGCTGCACGTGATCGATGCCGGCAATGGCGTGGCCCGGCAGGCTGCTCTGGCCGGGCTGCCGCTGAAATCCCTCTCGAACGTCTGGATCACCCACCTCCACAGCGATCATGTGGCGGACGCCTTCACCCTGCCCTGGCTGGCGTGGAGCGGCGCGCTGACCACGCCGGTGACGGTGCATGGCCCCAAGGGGATGGCGCGCATGGCGCGCGACTGGCTGCGGTTCGCGCGCGTCGACATCGACACCCGTGTCGCCGATGAAGGCCGCCCCGATCTCAGAAAACTGCTGTCCGTGCGCGAGGTGCAGCCCGGCGTGCTGCTGGAGGCAGGCGGCCTGAAGGTGACGGCCGCGCGAGTCGAGCATCCGCCGCTGTTCGACAGCTTCGCCTTCCGCTTCGACTGGGCCGGCAAATCGGTTGTCTGGTCCGGCGACACGCGGCCCTGCCAGGCGCTGGTCGATCTCGCCCGCGGCGCCGACATCCTTGTGCAGGAGGTCATGTACCTGCCGGCCATGGAACGCCTGATTGCCGCCGAATCCAACGCTCCTACCTTGCGCGCCCACCTGCTCGCCAGCCACACACCGGTGGAACAGGCGGGCGAACTTGCAGCGGCAGCGGGCGTGAAGCGCCTCGTCCTCACCCACTTCGTCCCCGGCGGCGACGCCAGCGTGACGGACGCGGACTGGGCCGACGCGGCGCGCAAGGCCTTTGCCGGCGAGGTGATCGTGGGGCGGGACCTGCTGCGGCTGGCGCTTTGAAGCAGATCAGCGCTTTCGGGCAAACCAGATGACATGCGCGGGGCCCTTGCCGTTTTCCCGCGCCCTCGTCTTCACGGTCTCCACCTTGAACCCCGCGCGCTCCAACTGCCGTCCGAACGCCGGGTCAGGCGCCGCCGACCACACGGCCAGCACACCGGCGGGGCGCAGCGCCCTCTTCGCAGCGGCCAGGCCGGCGCTGCTGTAGATGCCGTCGTTGGCGGGGCGCGTCAGTCCGTCCGGGCCATTGTCGACATCCAGCAGGATCGCATCATAGGCCGCCGTCGCCCGCCCGATCGCCTCGGCCACGTCGCCCATGGTCAGCGTCACCCGGGGATCGTCCAGACAACCGTCCGTCACTGTCGCCATGGGGCCGCGTGCCCAGGCGATGATGCCCGGCACCAGTTCGGCCACCGTCACCCGCGCATGCGTCCCCAGCCGGCCCAGCACGGCACGCAGCGTGAAGCCCATGCCATAACCACCGATCAGCAGATGCGGGGCAGCCACGCCGGCCAGGCGATCACAGGTCATGGTGCCCAGCGCCACTTCGGAGCCATGCATTCGCGTGCTCATCAGCTCGTTGCGCTCGAGCACGATCATGAAATCATCGCCGCGCCGGAACAGCCGCAGCGGCGGCCCGCCCGGCACCTCGGCCACGCCGATCAGCTCCCGCGGCGTCATCGGGCGTGCTCGCTCACACCCGCGTCTTGAACGGCGTGAAGTCGGTTTCGGTGTCGAACACGTCGAGGCCTTCGGCTTCCTTGAACCATGCCACCACCTTGTAGGTGACCGGCGTGAGCAGCGCCTCCCACAGCACTTTCAGCGCATAGTTGGTGGCCATCACGCTGAACACCAGGGCTGGTTCCCAGATGCCCCAGAAGGCCAGCGGGTAGAAGATCAGCGTGTCCACCCCCTGCCCCACCACCGTTGAACCAATCGTGCGCGTCCACAGCATCTTGCCGCCGGTCAGGAGCTTCATCCGGGCCAGCACAAAGGCGTTGGCCATCTCTCCGGCCCAGAAGGCGGCGATGGAGGCGAGGAAAATGCGCGGCACCTGGCCGAACACCTCGGCCAGCGCGGCCTGGCCCTTCCAGGTGGGATCGGGCGGCAGGGCGACGACGACGAAGCTCATGGTGGCAGCGAAGATGGAGGCGGCAAAGCCCACCCACACCACGCGGCGGGCGCGGGCATAGCCATAGACTTCGGTCAGCACGTCGCCGAGCACATAGGACAGCGGGAAGAAGAGGATGCCGGCCCCGAAAGTGACCGTACCCCACCAAGGCAGTTCCACCTGCGCAGGCTTCGCCGCGCCGATCATGTTGGAGCAGATCAGGATGATGGCGAAGGCCGCCATGGCATAATCATAATAGCGCAGCTGCCGCCCGGTGATGGCATCGGCCGAGACGGCGCGCACGCCGACGGGTTCTTCCGCGGCGGCAAGGATCGGATCAGTCATGGCGGCGCACCATAAGCGCTGAGACGCGGGGGAAAAGCCGCCCAATGACGCAGGCGCAATGTTCTATTTCTGTTCCCATTCTGCTAGACTGGTTGCATGGCCGATTCGCTGCCTCTTCGTTGGCTGTATCTCGATCTGAACAGCTATTTCGCCAGCGTCGAGCAGCAGCTGAATCCGGCGCTGCGGGGGCGGCCGGTGGTGGTGGCTCCGGTGATGACAGACAGCACCAGCGCCATTGCTGCCAGCTATGAGGCGAAGGCCTTCGGCATCCGCACCGGCACCAAGATCTGGCAGGCGAAGGCGCTGTGCCGCGACCTGGTGGTGGTGCCGGGCCGGCACGATGAATATGTCCGTTTCCACCACCGCATCATCGCCGAGGTGGAACGGCATGTGCCGGTCGCCGCCGTCTGCTCCATCGACGAGGTGGCGTGCCGGCTGCTCGACAACGAGAACAGCGTGGACGCCGCCACAGCGCTGGCAGGGCGCATCAAGGCGGGCCTGAGGGCCAATGTGGGGGAATGCCTCACCGCCTCCATCGGCGTGGCGCAGAACCGGCTGCTCGCCAAGATGGCGGCCGATATGCGCAAGCCTGACGGGCTGACCATATTGACCGACGACGTGCGCCGCGCCCGGCTGGAGAAGCTGCCGCTGTCCGACATTCCGGGCGTGGGTCGGGCCATGGAGAAACGGCTGGCCGCCGCCGGGCTGGTGAGCATGGCGCAGCTGCTGGCCATGGAACCGGGCCAGGCCCGCAAGGCATGGGGCAATGTGTGGGGTGAGCGGCTGCACTGGCTGCTCCACGGTCATGAGCTGCCGGAGGTGGCGCACGACCGCAAGACCATCGGGCACAGCCATGTGCTGGGGCCGGAGAAGCGCCCGCTGGCCGTGGCGCGGCTGGTGGCGCGGCGGCTGGTGATGAAGGCCGGCACCCGCCTGCGCCGCGCCGACCTGCGCGCCGGCTGGCTTGGGCTGCACGTGAAGGGCGAGGCGCGGGGCAGCAAGTGGAAGGCCGGCATGAAGCTGCCCCAGGTGATGGATTCGCTTTCGCTGGTGGAAGCGATGGAAGGCCTGTGGGCGCGCATGGCCGGCGAGTCCGGGCACGCCCGCCTGCTGCAGGTGGGGGTAGTGCTGGCCGATCTGACACCGGCCGACGCTGCGCAGGCCGACCTGTTCGATGGCGGCGCGTTGCTTTGTGCGCAGACCGATACGCGCCGGCTGGCCCTGTCCCGCGCCATGGACAGGGTGAACGCCCGCTTCGGCCGCGATGCCGTGACGCTGGGCCATGATGTGCGCGGCGCCAGCCGCTTGCGCGGGCCGGCGATTGCCTTCACGCGCATCCCGGAACTGGCGGAGTTTCATGAATGAGGGCGGCTTGGCCGTGACGTCGAAGGGGCCTCGGGAAAGCCTCTGCCGCGGCAAAGCCGCGGCGCCGGCTTGCCCGATCCCGCCGGCCGGGCGCTGCGCCGAGTCTGGCGGCGGCACGCCGCCAGCCGGCTTGGCCTAGTGCAATTTCAGCTTCGGGCGCACCACCTGGTTCACATGGCCGACCAGCAGCAGGAACAGCCCCTTGATCCAGCCGTGGATGGCAATCAGGTGCATGCGATAGAGCGAGGTGTAGACAAAGCGCGCCAGCCGGCCCTCGATCGCCATACGGCCGCCCACCAGATTGCCCATCAGGCTGCCAACGGTGGAATAGCGGGCGAGGTTCACCAGCGCGCCCTTGTCGCGATAGACGAAGGGCTTCAATGGCCGGTTCTCGATCAACGCGCGGATGTTGCGGTAGACGGTGTCGGCCATCTGGTGCGCGGCCTGGGCGCGCGGCGGGATCGGCCGGGCCTCGCCGGGCGGCGTGTAGCTGGCGCAGTCACCAATGGCGAAGATGTCATCGTCGCGCGTCGTCTGCAGTGTGTCCCGCACCAGCAACTGGTTGGTGCGGGTGGTTTCCAGCCCGCCGATCCCCTGCAGAAAATCGGCGCCGCGCACCCCGGCGGCCCACACCTTCAAGTCGGCCTGGATGCTCTGGCCGTCACGGGTGAGGATGGCGTCGGGCGTTGCCGACACCACCTGCGTGCCCGGCAGCACCTTGACGCCCAGGTTTTCCAGTTCGGCATGGGCGGCGGCGGCCAGCTTCTCCGGCAGCATCGGCAGGATGCGCGGCCCGGCTTCGATCAGGCTCACCTTCAGGCGCTGGCGGTCGAACACCTCGAGGCCGTAATAGCCCAGCGCGTCAGCCGCCGAATAGAGCTCGGCCGCCAGTTCCACGCCGGTGGCACCGCCGCCCACGATCACCACGTTCACCGTCGCCGCGCTGGCCGGATCGGAGACCATCTGCCGCGACACCCTGAGGCACTGGTTCAAAAGGCGCCGGCGGAAGCGATCGGCATCCGTGCGGCTTTCCAGGCTCAGGCAATGGTCCTTGACGCCCTCGATGCCGAAATCATTGGAAATGCTGCCCACCGCCAGCACCAGATAGTCATAGCGGATGCGGTGGCGGCCGATCACCTCGCTGCCATCCTCGTCGCGGATCGGGGCGATGATGATCTGCTTGGCCTCGCGGTCGATGGCTTCGAGAGCGCCATCGAAATAGCGATAGCCCCAGCGGAAGGCGTGGCTGCGATAGCCAACCTCGTCGAGATTGGCATCAAGGCTGCCAGCCGCCACTTCGTGCAGCAGCGGCTTCCAGATATGGGTGGGGTTGCGGTCCACCAGGATGATGTCGAAATCGGCGCGTGGGAAATGCGCGCCAAGCTTGGTCACCAGCTCCAGCCCGCCGGCGCCGCCGCCGACAACCACGATCTGGGTCTTCTTGCCGTCTGCCCGCCTGCGCGCCATCGCGTGAGCTGCCCTTTGTTGCTTTAGCGCCTCCCTCTAGCGCGCTATCCGTGATCGCCCAATTGACTTTATTGCCTCAATGGCGACTCTGTCGGCTGACCTGGGCACTGCGGTACGGCCGCGCTGGCAGGGGACAGATGAATGCTCAATCTGCTGCTGGCGCTGCTGGCGATGTTCGCGCTGGCCAATCTCAGCGTGCTGCTGCTCTCGATCGTGCGCCAGAAGGCCTGGCCTCGCGCCGAGGCCCTGCTGCTGGGGGGCGTGGTCAACTTCCTCGATACGCTGGGCATCGGATCGATGGCGCCCACCATGGCGTGGTTCAAGTTCCGCCGCATGGTGCCCGATGCCCTGATCCCGCAGACGATGCTGGCCGGGCTCACCCCGCCGTCCATGGCGCAGTCGCTGATTTTCCTGATCCTGCTGGGGGTGCAACTTGATCCGGTGCTGCTGCTGGGGTCGGTCGCTGCGCTGGTGGCCGGCGGCGTAGTGGGCACACGGCTGATCGAACGGGCGCGGGCCTGGGTGGTGCAGGCCCTGGTCGGGTTTGCGCTGCTGGTGGCGGCACTCTTCTACATACTGTCCATCCTTGATTTGATGCCGGCGGGCGGCACCGCCACCGGGCTGCCGCCGGGCCCAACCGCCATCGCCATCGCCGCCAATTTCGGGTTCGGCATTCTCGTCAACTTCGGCGTGGGCAATTATGCGCCAACGCTGGCGCTGCTGAGCCTGATGGGCCTTGATCCGCGCCTTTGCTTCCCGATCATGGCCACCGGCGCCTCGCTGGCCGGGACCACAATCGCCATCCGCCACGTCCGCGCTGGCCGGCTTGATCTGTCTATCGTGGGTGCCATCGTGCTCGGCGGCATTCCGGCGGTGCTGGTGGCGGCGCTGGTCGTGAAATCGCTGCCGCTGACCACGCTGAAATGGCTGGTGACCTTCGTGATCAGCTACACCGCCATCATAATGCTGCGCAGCGCGGCGCGGGGCCGGCAGGCCGAGATCGACGCACCCAGATGATGGCATGACAAAGCCGCCCCGCCCGGCTATGCGCGCCGCCATGAGCCAGATCACGCCCGACATCGTTGCCGCCCATGGCCTGACCCCCGAGGAATATGAGCGCGTGCTCAGCGCGCTGGGCCGGGAACCCAACCTTCTGGAACTGGGCATCTTCTCGGTGATGTGGTCGGAGCATTGCAGCTACAAGTCGTCCCGCCTGCATCTCGCCAAGCTGCCCACCAAGGCCCCATGGGTGATCCAGGGCCCGGGCGAGAATGCCGGCGTGATCGACATTGGCGATGGGGATGCCGCCATCTTCAAGATGGAGAGCCACAACCACCCCAGCTATATCGAGCCATACCAGGGCGCCGCGACTGGCGTCGGCGGCATCCTGCGCGACGTGTTCACCATGGGCGCGCGGCCGGTCGCCAACATGAACGCGCTGCGCTTTGGCGCGATAGATGCGCCGCGCATGCGCCACCTCGTGAAAGGCGTGGTCGCCGGCATCGGTGGCTATGGCAATTGCGTCGGTGTGCCGACCGTGGGCGGTGAGACGATCTTCCACCCCAGCTACAATGGCAACATCATCGTCAACGCGATGACAGTGGGCCTCGCAAAGGCCGACAAGATCTTCTATTCGGCCGCCGCCGGGGTGGGCAATCCGGTGGTGTATGTCGGCAGCAAGACCGGGCGCGACGGCATCCACGGCGCCACCATGGCCAGCGCCGAGTTCGATGAGAACAGCGAGGAAAAGCGCCCCACCGTGCAGGTGGGTGATCCGTTCACCGAAAAGCTGCTGATCGAGGCCTGCCTCGAGTTGATGGCGTCGGATGCCATCGTCGCCATCCAGGACATGGGTGCCGCCGGCCTGACCAGCTCCTCGGTGGAGATGGCGTCCAAAGGTGGCGTCGGTATTCGCCTCGATCTCGACAAGGTGCCGTGCCGCGAGACCGGCATGACGCCCTATGAGATGATGCTGTCGGAGAGCCAGGAACGCATGCTGATGGTGCTGAAGCCAGGCCGCGAAGCCTTTGCCGAAGCCATCTTCAAGAAGTGGGAACTGGATTTCGCGGTGATCGGCGAGGTTGTCGAGGGCGGCGACCTTGTCATGACCTTCCACGGCGACGTGGTGGGCCGCATCCCGCTGGCGCCGCTGGCCGATGCCGCGCCGAAATATGATCGGCCGCATGTGCCGACGCCCAAGCGCGCGCCGCTCGCCGATGTGCCGGGCAGCCTCGACATTTCCGACGATCTCAAGCGCCTGATGGGCAGCGCCGACCTGTGCTCGCGCCGCTGGATCTGGGAACAATATGACCACATGGTCGGCGCCGACACGGTGCAGCGCCCTGGCGGAGATGCCGCGGTGGTGCGCGTGCACGGCACCAGGAAGGCGCTGGCCATCGCCACCGACTGCACGCCGCGCTATTGCTTTGCCGATCCGCACGAAGGCGGCAAGCAGGCGGTGGTGGAGACCTGGCGCAACATCATCGCGGTGGGCGCCAGGCCGCTGGCGATCACCAACTGCCTGAACTTCGCATCCCCGCAGAACCCCGTGATCATGGGCCAGCTGGTGGGCTGCATCGAGGGCATGGCCGAAGCCTGCCGGGCACTCGACTATCCGGTCGTGTCCGGCAACGTGTCGCTCTACAACGAAAGCAAGGCGACCGGCGGCGGCAATGCCATCCTGCCAACCCCGGCGATCGGCGGGGTCGGCCTGCTGGCCGATTACAGCCACCAGATGGACCTCGCCTTCAAGGCGGCAGGCGATGACATCTGGCTGATAGGGCCGATGGATGGGATGCTGGGAACGCACCTCGGTCAGTCGCTGTGGCTGCGCGAATGCCATGGCCGCGAGGACGGACCGCCGCCGCCAGTCGATCTGGCGGCCGAACGTGCCTCTGGCGAGGCGGTGGCCGCGCTGATCGCCGCCGGCACGGTGACGGCGGTGCACGACCTGTCCGACGGCGGCCTTGCCGTGGCGCTGGCCGAAATGGCGTTGGCTGGCGGCCTTGGCGCCACAGT
>NZ_WMHO01000080.1 GCF_010994245.1 Sandarakinorhabdus rubra | reverse complement strand
TGCGCGTGGCAGCCGCCAAGGCCCGCGCCAGCGAGGCCGCCGGCATAGCCGCCGCCCTTGCCCACCAGCTGCACGGCGCCATCGGCGTGACGGCAGAGCATCGCCTGCCGCTGTTCACCCGCGCCCTGTGGCAGCGCCGCGACATGGCCGGCAGCGAGCATCGTCACCACGCCACTCTGGGCGCGGCGGTGCTGGCACGCGGCAGCCTGTGGGCGCTGGCCACCGAGGAGCCTCTGTCAGAGGCCGAGGCCGCACCGGCCACTGGCCGCTTCCGCTTTCCTGCCGTGCCCGAAACGGCCGCCCGTGCCGCGCTGCGCCGGGAGGTGCGGGGTTTCCTGGCGCCCGCGCTTACCGGCCTGCCGCCCCATCTGCGCGCCCACAGCTGGAACGGCCACAGCGCAGACTTTTCCCGATCACTGGGCGCGCGCGGCTGGCTGGGGATGACATGGCCGAAGGCGCTGGGTGGACAGGAACGGACCGCCCTTGATCGCCTGGTGGTGATCGAGGAACTGCTGGCCGCCGGGGCGCCGGTCGCCGCCCATTGGATCGCCGACCGGCAGACGGGGCCGCTGCTGCTGCGCTATGGCACGCCGGAACAGCAGGCGGCCTACCTCCCTGCCATCGCGCGCGGCGAGCTTTATGCCTGCATCGGCATGAGCGAGCCCGGCGCCGGATCGGACCTCGCGGCGCTGACCACCCGCGCACGCCCTGTGGACGGCGGCTGGCGCATCAATGGCGCCAAGCTGTGGACCACTTATGCCCACAAGGCGCACGTGATGCTGCTACTCTGCCGCACCGGAGAGGGCCAGCGCCATGAGGGGCTTTCGCAACTGCTGGTGCCGATGGACACGCCCGGCATCAGCGTGCGCCCGATCATCGACCTGATGGGGGAGCATCATTTCAACGAAGTGCATTTCGATGATGTGTTCGTGCCTGCCGATGCACTGGTGGGCGCCGAAGGCCAGGGCTGGGCCCAGGTGATGAGCGAGCTGGCCTATGAACGATCCGGGCCGGAGCGGTTCCTGTCGACGCTGGTGCTGGCCGAGGAACTGGTGGCCGTGCTGGGGCCGGATGCACCCCAGGCCGCGCACGCGCCTATCGGTCGGCTGGCGGCGCATCTGATCGTGCTGCGGCAGATGGCGCGCGGCATGGCAGCGCTGTTGGAGGCGGGCGAGGACCCGGCGCTGGAAGCGGCCATCGTGAAGGATCTTGGCGCGACCTTCGAACAGGCCATTCCGGAGGTGGCGCGCGCCCTGATGCCTGCCGATCCGCCGGCTGATCTGCTGGCGACGCTCGATTCCACCATCCACATCGCGCCGATGGTGTCCTTGCGCGGCGGCACGCGGGAAATCCTGCGCGGCATCATCGCGCGTGGCCTAGGCGTGCGTTAGGAGAAAGCCATGACCGATCTTGTCCGCTACGACGCCGATGGTGCCATCGTCACGCTGACTCTGAACCAGCCGGAACTCAGGAACCCGGTGTCGGATGATGACATGGTGGACGCCATCCTGGCCGCACTGGCCCGGCTGGAGGCCGACCCGCAAGCGCGCGTTGCCATCCTCACCGGGGCGGGCAGCGCCTTTTCCAGTGGCGGCAATCTCAGGAAAATGGCCAGCGGCGAAGGCCTGGCCAGCGCGCAGCCGATCCGCACCCGCCGCAACTATCTCACCGGCATCCAGCGCCTGCCGCGGGCCTTTGCGGCGCTGGAGGTGCCGATCGTCGCGGCGGTCAACGGTCCGGCCATCGGCGCGGGCTGTGATCTCGCCTGCATGTGCGACGTGCGCATCGCGGGGGAAAGCGCAAAATTCGCCGAGAGCTTCGTGAAGCTGGGCATCATCCCCGGCGATGGCGGCGCCTGGCTGCTGCCCCACGTGGTCGGCCACGCAAAGGCCGCCGAAATGGCGCTGACCGGCGACATGGTGGACGCCGCCGAAGCGCTCAGGATCGGGTTGGTGAGCCGCGTGGTGCCCGATGCCGAACTGCTGGACGCGGCGCGGGCCATTGCCGCCCGCATCGCCGCCAACCCGCCCCAGGCGGTGCGCATGACGAAGCGCCTGCTGTGGGAAGCGCGCGGCGCCACGCTGGAAACCGTACTGCAACTGTCGGCCGCCATGCAGGCACTGGCGCACACCACCGACGACAATCGCGAGGCGATGACAGCCTTCCTGGAAAAGCGCCCGCCGAGCTTCAGCGGTCGCTGAACCAGTCCCTCAGCACGCTGTCCAGATCCTCCCCCACGCGCGGCGGGGGTGAGCGCATCGTGGCGGGCGTTGCGGACAGCTTGCCCGGATAGGCGACACTGGGGATCACCGCGCCATCCTCACGCACGAAGCGGTGCACCGTCTGGCGGGCTTCGACGAAGGGATCGGCGAAGATTTCGCTCACCTTGTTGACCGGGCCGCAGGGCACGCCGACGGCCACCAGCCGGTCGATCAGCGGAAGGCCCGGCTGATCTGCCACCAGCCGCTGCACCTCGGCCTCGATGGCGTCGCGGTTGACGAGCCGCGCGCTGGCGCTGACGAAGCGCGGGTCCGTGCCCAGTTCGGGCACACCCATTTCGGTGCAGAAGGCGCGGAACTGGCCGTCGTTGCCGATGGCGATGATGATCGCGCCATCGGCCACCTTGAACACCGTGTAGGGCACCACCGTGGGGTGGCGGTTGCCCATGCGGCCCGGATCGACCCCGCCCACCAGCCAGTTCATCGCCTGATTGGCGAGACAGGCGATCTGCGTGTCGAGCAGGCTGATGTCGATCTGCTGGCCCTCCCCCGTCCGCTCCGCATGGCGCAGCGCCGCCAGGATCGAGATGGTGGCATACAGCCCGGTCGTCACGTCGGCCATGGCGACCCCGGCGCGCAGCGGCCCGCCCCCTTCCTCGCCGGTGACGGCCATGAAGCCGCCCATGCCCTGCGCCACGAAATCATAACCGCCGCGGCTGGCATAAGGCCCGGTCTGCCCGAAGCCGGTGATCGAGCAATAGACGAGGGCCGGCTTGGCGGCCCGCAGGCTCTCCCAGTCGAGGCCATATTTCCTGAGGCCACCAACCTTGAAGTTCTCGACCACGATATCGGCCTTCAACGCCAGGTCGCGCAGCAGGGCGGCGCCTTCTGGGGTGGCGAAATCGACCGCGATCGAGCGCTTGTTGCGGTTGGCGGCCAGATAATAGGCGGAGGTGCCGATCTCGTCCGCGCCGTCGCCGCCCTTCAGGAACGGCGGCCCCCAAGCGCGGGTGTCATCGCCGCGGCCCGGTGCTTCCACCTTCACCACGTCGGCGCCGAGATCGGCCAGAATCTGCGTGCACCAGGGCCCTGCCAGCACGCGCGAAAGATCGAGGACGCGAATGCCGGCAAGCGCGGCAGGAAAAACCGGATCAGCCATCTTGCCGGCTTATCCCCGGCCCAGGATTTTTGGAAGCAAACAGCAGCAATTGCAAAAAGAAAAGCGGTGCCAGTTCGGCCGAACTGGCACCGCCCCTAGCCCCCGACCAGGGGTTAGCTCTTGGTCTTCGTTTCGCCGATTCAAGCGTGTGACGCAAGCTTGTCGTCACATTTCCGTCCCGTCCCTTCGTGACGATACCCCCGGCACCGCCCACCCAGCCACGAAACGGCCCTCGCCGCCCGATTCGCGCGAGTGAGAAGGTTATCAAAGTGTGAACAACAGGCAAGGCGATTCGGTCTTAACCTTTATGAATCATTGGAAAAATGTTACCAACGAAATGTCATGCCCGCTCGAACACCGCGGCCAGTCCTTGCCCGCCGCCGATGCACATCGTCTCCAGCGCCAGCCGCCCCTGTCGCCGATCAAGCTCGTGCAGCATGGTGGCCAGGATCCGCCCCCCAGTGGCGCCGATCGGATGGCCCAGGCTGATCCCCGAACCGTTGACATTGAGCCTGCTGGGATCATGCCAGCCCCAGCCCTTGAGCACGGCCAGCACCTGCGGCGCGAACGCCTCGTTCAGTTCAACAAGGTCGATATCGTCCCAGCCCAGGCCATGCCGAGCAAACAGCCGCTCCACCGCAGGCACCGGGCCGATGCCCATGCGCGACGGATCACAGCCCGCCGCCGCCCAGCCCTTCAGCCAGGCCATCGGCTCGAGGCCCAGCGGCGCCAGCAGCTCTTCGGCCACCACCAGGCAGGCCGACGCGCCGTCATTCTGCTGGCTGGCATTGCCGGCGGTCACCACGCCGTCCTTCTCGATGGACTTCAGCTGCGCCAGGCTTTCGGGCGTCGCATCGGCGCGGATACCTTCATCGGCGGCAAAGATGGTCGGCGGCCCCTTCTTCTGCGGCACCTCCACCGGCACCAGTTCGGCAGCGAATTTTCCTTCGGCCCAGGCCTTTGCCGCACGCTGGTGCGACTGCGCCGCATAGGCATCGCATTCCTCGCGGCTGATGCCATAGTCCTTCGCGAGGTTGTTCGCGGTCTCGATCATGCCGGAAATCACGCCATAGCGGGCGATCGGCTGACTCATCACGCGGCCGCGCACCAGCCGGTCGTGGAACGTCGTGCTGCCCATGCGGGCGCCGTTCCGGTGATCGATGGAATAATATTCCACCTGGCTCATGCTCTCGACCCCGCCGGCCACCACGATGTCGGCAGCGCCGGTCGATATGCGCATGGCGGCATCGATCACCGCCTGCAGGCCGGAGCCACAGCGGCGATCAAGGCTGACCCCGGGGACGCTTTCCGGAAAGCCCGCCGCCAGCCAGCTCCAGCGCGCGACGCACGGCGCTTCGCCATTGGGATAGCCATGGGCAAAGACAACATCGTCAACGCGTTCCGGATCGATCTTCGTGCGCGCCATCAGCTCCTTGAGGATGATGGCGCCCAGTTCCCCGGCCGGGAATCCGGCCAGTGCCCCGCCGAACCGGCCGACGCCGGTGCGGATCGGGGAAACGATCGCGGCCCGTCTCATCAGTTGCTCTCCCTCAGCATGGCTTTGGCAATGATCGTCTGCTGGATCTGGCTGGTGCCTTCATAGATGCGCAGCAGCCGCACATCGCGGTAGAAGCGCTCCACCTTGTATTCGGCCATGTAGCCGGCGCCGCCGAAGATCTGCACCGCCCGGTCGGCGATGCGGCCCACCGCTTCGCTGGCGTGGAGCTTCAGCACCGAACATTCCATGTTGCTGGCAAGGCCGGCATCGAAGCGCCGCGCAGTGCGCTCCAGCAGCGCCGCGATGGTCAGCCGGTCCACCTCGATGTCGGCCAGCATGGCCTGTACTAGCTGGAAATCGCCGATGCGGCTGCCGAACTGTTCGCGCTCCCGCGCATAATCCAGCGCCATCTGGCGCAGCCGGTCCGCCATGCCCAGCGCCACTGCGGCGATGTGGATGCGGCCGCGGTCCAGCACCTTCATGGCGGTGCGGAAGCCCTGACCGGGCACGCCGCCGATGATGTTGGCGGCAGGCACCAGCACGTCTTCCAGGATCACGTCGCAGGTCTTGGCCCCACGTTGCCCCATCTTGCGGTCGGGCTTGCCCAGGCTGATGCCCGGCGTGTCGGCGGGCACGATGAACGCGCTGATGCCGCCGGCGCCCTTCGTCTCCGGCTCGGTCCGGGCCATCAGCGTGAACACGGTGGCACGCGGCGCGTTGGTGATATAGCGCTTCGTACCGTTGATCCGGTAAAAGTCACCCTCGCGCACCGCCGAACAGCGCAGGGACGCTGCATCCGATCCCGCCCCCGGCTCGGTCAGCGCGAAGCTGGCAATCGCCTCGCCAGACGCAAAGCGCGGCAGCCACTCGGCCTTCTGGGCCGCGGTGCCGTCGATCATGATCCCCTGGCTGCCGATGCCGACCGTGGTGCCGATCAGGCTGCGGAAGGTGATGCTGGCCCGGCACAGCACGCGCACCAGCGCGGCCTCTTCCGCCATGGTCAGCCCCAGCCCGCCATAGGCTTCGGGCACCGACAGGCCGAACAGGCCCATCGCCTTGAATTCGGACACGATGTCGGGCGGGATATCGTCCGCCTCCTCCACCATGTCCTCGGCCGGAATCAACCGCTCGCTGACATAGCGGTCAAGCTGGTCTTCCAGCTGCGCGAAGGTGTCGGCGTCCATCGTCTCACCCTGAAGTTGCAATGAGGGCCACGGTGCCGTCACAGCGCAGCGCCTGCAAGCCATCATCGGTCTCTCGCAAGGCCACCGGCTGGCCGGCGAACAGCGGCGCCTGCGCGCGGAACGAATATTGCCGGGCCGGGCCGTGCCGACGCTCCCACAGGCCCAGCAGCTGCGCCGCCACCAACGGCCCGTGGACAACAAGGCCGGGGTAATGCTCCTCGCCCATGGCATAGGCCGCATCATAGTGGATGCGATGCGCATTGGCGGTGGCGGCGGAGAACAGGAACAGTTGCACCGACCCAGGGGTGAAGACGGCATCGCCTGGCGGCGGCGGGCTGGTAGGCACAGGCAGCGGCACGCTCGGTCCATCGCCGCGCCAGACGATGGACTGCACCTCCTCCAGCGCCACCTCGCCGTCCTGCCAGATCTCGATGCGCACAGTGCCCAGCAACAGGGGGCCGGCCTTGCCTTGCTTGGGCTCCAGCCGTTCGAGCACGCGCATCTGCATGGCCGGCGCCCCGGCGATCAGCGGGCGGTGGAAGCGATATTCGGCGCCGGCAAACATCCGGCGCGGCAGCGATACGGGCGGGAAGAAACCGCCGCGCGCCGGATGACCGTCGACCCCGCGCACCCCTGGCGGCGGCAGGAACAGCGCCAGGTGGCCAAGCGGCGGCCAGCCCAGCGTCTCGGCGTCCCAGTTCAGGGCCTCGGCAAGGCGCAGCACGTCGGGCGCGTGCAGCACCTCGTCGCGCCATTCGGCCTTGCCGACCCAGGCCTGCCAGTGGGCAAGATCCTCGGGCGTCATGCCACCAGGCCTGCATCATGCAGCCGGCCGATGGCGCCGCTGTCCAGCCCCAGCAGATCGGCCAGCACGGCATCAGTGTCGGCGCCAAGGCGCCGCGCCGGCTTCACGCCGCTGCGCGCCTCTCCGGCCAGCGTGGCAGCCGGGCCGGCGGCCGGATAGGTGAGGCCCGACGGGTGGGCGACGGCCTGGAATATCGGGTTGGCGGTGAACAGCCGGGGATCGCTGCGCACCGCCTCGGCCAGCGTCTGATACGGCCCCCAGGTGACGCCTGCACCATCGAGCAGCGGGCCAAGGTCTGCCAGGCTGTGCCGCGCCATGGCCGCCTCGAACAACGGGAACAGCGCGGCGCGGTGGGTGAAGCGCGCGCCGTCATCGGCAGCGAAATCGGCACCCGTCGCGGCCTCCACCGCCGCCACCGCCTCGCCCAGCCCCAGCGCCGTCACCAGCCCGCGCCACTGGCGAGGCGTGATCGCCACCAGATAGACGCGACGGCCATCGGCGGTGGCAAAATCGCGGCCGAAGGCGCCGAACAGATCGTTGCCCAGACGACCGCGATCCCCGGTCAACAGGGCCTCGGCGGCAAATCCCAGGTGCGACAGCGAAGTGGCAGCAAGGTCTGACAGGGGCACGCGGATCTCGGCGCCCTGCCCAGTGGCGCGGCGGCGGTACAGCGCCGAGACCATGGCAAAGGCCGCCCACGCCCCGCCCAGCAGGTCCCAGGCCGGCAGCACGGCGTTGACCGGGCGACTCTCTCCCACCGGTCCGGTCATGTCCGGCACCCCCACCGCGGCGTTGACCGTGTAGTCCAGCGCCGGCTTGCCATCGGCCCAGCCCATGATGCGCGCGGTGATGATGTCGGGCCGGCGCGCGGCGAGCGCAGCGTGGGACAGGAAGCCATCCACCGGGAAATTGGTGAGGAACAGGCCACGGTCATCGCCTGGCGCGCTGGCCAGCGCCTGCGCCAGATCGCGACCCTCAGGCCGCGCAAGGTCGATCTGGATGGATTGCTTGCCCTTGTTCAGCCCCTCCCAATAGAGGCTGTCATCGCTGTTTGGCGCCAGTGGCCAGCGCCGATAGTCTGGCCCGCCGCCGATGGGATCGATGCGGATCACCCGGGCCCCCATCTGCGCCAGATAGAGCCCGCCGGTGGGCCCGGCGACAAACGCCGCCGCCTCCACCACGGTCAGGCCGGAGAGCAGATCGTACATCGGGCGCTGCCGCCCCACCCCCCACGAGAGGGGGTGGGGCGGGCACTGGCCTCAGACGCGTTCGATGATGATGGCCGGCGCCATGCCGCCGGCGGCGCACATCGTCACCAGTCCGCGCTTCAGGTCACGCCGCTCCAGTTCATCGAGCACGGTGCCGATGAGGATCGAGCCGGTGGCGCCAATCGGGTGGCCCAGCGCGATGGCGCCGCCGTTGACGTTCACCTTGTCACGGTCAAGCTTCAGATCGCGGATGAACTTCTCGGCGACCACCGCGAACGCCTCGTTGATCTCCCACAGGTCGATGTCGTCCACCGTCAGCCCGGCCTTGGCCAGCACCTTGCGCGCCGCCGGAACGGGCGCATTGAGCATCAGCGTCGGGCAATCGCCCATGTTGGCCATCGCCACCACGCGGGCGCGCGGCTTCAGGCCGTTCTTCTCGGCATAGGCCTTGCTGGCCAGCAGCACGGCCGCGGCGCCATCGACCACGCCCGACGAGTTGCCGGCATGGTGGACATGCTCGATCTTGAGATCGGGATAGGCGGCGTTGATCAGCTTGCGGAAGGTGGTGCCCTGCGCATCGAGCGGCAGGTCGGCCAGCTTGGCAAAGCTCGGTTCCAGCTGCGACAGGCCTTCCATGGTGGTCTGCGGACGCGGGAACTCCTCGCGATCGAGCGCCAGGCTGCCATCCTCGCGATACACCGGGATCACCGATTTCGCGAAGCGGCCTTCAGCGATCGCCACCGCCGCACGCTTCTGGCTTTCCAGGCCCAGCGCATCGACATCGGCGCGGCTGATGCCTTCCTTGGACGCGATGGCATCGCCGCACACGCCCTGATGGCTCTGCGGGTGATGGCGCTGCAGGCGGGCGTTGCCGCTGCCCATCATCATCGGCGGCAGGCCGGCGGCGCGCTCTTCCTGCGCCATGGTGGCGGTATAGCTCATCATCTCGGTGCCGCCGGCGATCAGCAGATCTTCCATGCCGCTCATGATCTGGGCAGCGGCGAGGTTCACGGACGTGATGCCGCCACCGCAGAAGCGGTCCAGCGTCATGCCGCTGGCCTTCAGGTCATAGCCGGCATCCAGTGCCGCCATGCGGCCAAGGTCGCCGCCCTGCTTGCCCTTCTGGGTGGAGGTGGACCAGATGATGTCGTCCACCTCGGCGGTGTTGATGTGGTTGCGCTCGGCAATCGCCTTCAGCACGGCGGCGGCAAGATGCTGCGGGTGCATGTCGGCAAGGCTGCCCTTGCCAACCTTGCCAATGCCGCGCGGGGTGCGAACGGTGTCGATGATATAGGCTTCGGCCATTGTCTGTCTCCCATCTGGAACGCCGCGCACCCTACGCCGCCGTGCGCCTGCGTCGATTGCGGTTTTTGCCAGTCAGAACCTGCCGGTGAGCGTCGTCTTGTCAGTCGCCTTCGCCGCGGCCCACATCCTCGGCCGCATCGTTGGGCGCTGTCGGCGATGGCGATGGCGCGGTCGCCGGCGCGATCGGCCGACCGGCGGCGGCGGCCAGCCCGGCCTCGCCCTCGTGCCCGAACCAGGACCTGATGCGCAGATCTTGCTGGGGAAAGGGAATCTCGATGCCGTGGCGGCGCATGGCATCGTCCAGCGCCCAGCAATAGGCCGCCATCATGCCGCCTGGCCGCTTCACCGCTTCCAGTGCCGGCCACACCACCAGCTCGAACTTCAGCGCGGAATCGCCAAAGCCGGTCAGCCACACCTGGGTGCGACGGTCACCCTCGTCGGGACGGGTGAAGGGCACCGCCCGCGCCGCCTCCAGCGCGGCGGCGCGCACCTTGTCCTTGTCGCTGCCATAGGCGACGGTGAACGGCACATGCACCCGGCGCGGCGTGCGGTCCCGCGTCCAGTTGGTGAGCTTGCCGCCCAGCATCAGCCCGTTGGGAACCAGCACGTCGACATGGTCATTGGTGCGCAAGGTGGTGGCGCGCGGCCCGATGGCCACCACGAGGCCCGAGGTGCCGTCCTGCAGCTCGACGAAATCGCCCACTTCCATGCTGCCGTCGAACAGCAGGATCAGGCCATAGACGAAATTCTTGACGACATCCTGCAGCCCCAGCCCAACCCCGACACCCAGGGCACCGGCAAACAGCGAAAGGGCCGACAGGTCCACGCCCAGCGCCGATATCACCCCGGCCACGGCCGCCAGCACGACGACATAGCGCGCCACCTGGCCGGCGACATAGATGGTGGCGGCCTGGCCTTCCGCCACCCGCGCCTGGCTGCGGGAGGTGATGAAGCGGATTCCCCACACGGCCAGCGCCGCCAGCCCCAGGATGATGCCGGCCGCGATCAGCTTCTCCAGCGTCACCGAAAACTGGCCGAGCTTCAGCAACGGCTGGGCCAACGCCTTGTCCAGATCGAACTCCAGCATGACGATGACCCTAGTCCTTCGGACGCTTGCCGGCAAACATGGCGCCGGGCAGCATGGCGGCAATGGACGCGCTGCACCTGCTGATTGACTATATTCGCCCCCGCCTTGGCGGCCGGCCGTTGCTGCTCGGGCTGGCCGGGGCGCAGGGCTCGGGCAAGTCCACGCTGGCCGCCGAACTGGCCGCGCAATTGACGGCCAGTGGCCTTCCGACGCGCGCGCTCAGCCTTGATGATGGCTATCTGACCGCGGCGCGGCGCCGGGCTCT
Organism: Sandarakinorhabdus rubra; assembly: GCF_010994245.1. Lineage (GTDB taxonomy): Bacteria > Pseudomonadota > Alphaproteobacteria > Sphingomonadales > Sphingomonadaceae > Sandarakinorhabdus > Sandarakinorhabdus rubra. Next base: position 332 of record NZ_WMHO01000080.1, on the reverse strand, counting down.
GGCGGCGCGTGTGCATCCGCTGCTGGCCACGCGCGGGCCGCCCGGCAGCCATGATCTGCCGCTGTTGCACCAGGTGCTCGACCGGTTCCGGGCCGGGCAGCCGCTGCAACTTCCGCGCTTCGACAAGCTGGCCGACGACCGGCTGGCGCCGCAGCACTGGCCCGCCACGCCGCCGCTGGCCTGCCTGATCCTCGAAGGCTGGTGCGTGGGCGCGCGACCGCAGCCCGCCGCCGCGCTGGCCACGCCGGTCAACGCGCTGGAGGCCTGGCAGGACGCGGACGCCCGCTGGCGGACGCACATCAACCAGGCACTCGCAGGCGCCTACCAGCAGC
>NZ_WMHO01000008.1 GCF_010994245.1 Sandarakinorhabdus rubra | reverse complement strand
CCTTCGATCTCGCTGGCGCCCAGCGGGCTGCCGTGGCTGCCGCTGGTGCCGGCCTTGGTTGGCGCGCCCTTGCCGATCGTGGTGCGCGCCGTGATCAGGCTGGGGCGCGGATCGGCCTTGGCCTCGGCCAGCGCCCGATCGATATCGGCCATGTCGTGCCCGTCACAGGCCACCACGTGCCAGCCGGCGCTGCGGAAGCGCGCGGCCATGTCCTCGGAACTGGCGAGGCTCACCGGGCCGTCGATGGAAATGCCGTTGTCATCCCAGATGACGTTGAGGCGACCGAGCTTCAGATGGCCGGCGAGGCTGATCGCCTCTTGGCTGATGCCTTCCATCAGGCAGCCATCACCGGCGATCACCCAGGTGCGGTGATCGACCAGCGCATCGCCGAACACGCCGTTCAGATGCCGCTCCGCCATGGCCATGCCCACCGCCATGGCGAGCCCCTGCCCCAGCGGCCCGGTGGTGCACTCCACGCCCGGCAGCTCGGTGTTTTCAGGGTGGCCGGCGCACGGGGAATGCCATTGGCGGAAGCGCTTGATGTCATCCAGCGTCGGCTTCTCGTAACCGGTCAGGTGCAGCAGCGCATAGATCAGCATGGAGCCATGGCCGGCCGACAGCACGAAACGGTCGCGATCCGGCCAGCGCGGCGCTGCAGGATCAAACTTCAGGTGGTTGGCGAACAGCACGGTCGCCACGTCGGCCATGCCCATCGGCATGCCGGGATGGCCGCTCTTGGCAGCCTCGACCGCATCCATGGCAAGGGCCCGGATGGCATTGGCAGCGCGGGACGGTTCGACAGACATGAGCAGTCCTGGATGCCCGGTGCGCCCGCCGGCACGCCAGGAGACGGGGGCGCGGGGACTGGCCGGTTGGAATGGCGTTGCGCGCGGCTTAAGCCGAAGCGGCGCCGATGCGTCAACCCGCTTCGCAAGGCACGGCGCCTGCATGACCCACATGCCGCAGACACAGCCCGTCCCAATATCCTTGACCACGGCTGACATTCCATCTTATGAACGGCGCGCAACTTGTTGAGTGGGCGGGGAGTAAGGGCGATTTCTGAACTGTTGAGCCTGTTCGCGCGGCTGGAGGCGGCTTTGGCGCGGCTGGAACAGCAGCAGCAGGCCGCCCGCCAGTCCCTCGCTGCGGCGGCTGCGGCCCATGATGCCGATCGCCGCCGGCTGGCGCAGCTGGAAGGCGCCGCGGCCGACGCCCTGAAGGCGCTCGACACGCTGATCGGGCAGGAGTGAACGATGGGCCAGGCCATGCTGTCGATGGGCGGTCGCCAATATCGCATCAACTGCCGCGATGGGGATGAGCCGCGCATTGTTGGCCTTGGCGAAGAACTTGCCGCCCGTGCCGACCGGCTGACCCGCAACCTGGGGCCCATGCCTGAGGCGCAATTGCTGGCGATGGTGGCGCTCACCCTGGCCGACGAATTGGCCGATGCCCGCTCCGGCGCGCCCTCCTCCGGCCCGGTGCCGCCGATGCTCGACATCACCCGACTGACCCGCATCGTCGAACGACTCGAGGCGCTGGCCAGCGCCTGAGTTTGGGCCTCACGCTTGCCGCGCTGCCACCGGCGCCCTATATCAAGAGGTGGCGGGAACTGCCCGGTACGAGCGAGCAAGCATCCCTGAGGCGATAATCATCCTATCGGGGGCTGGCACTGGGTGGATCCTGGTCCATGCAACTGGCTCCCACCTGACGTTTTGGCGTCAGAGGATCTTCAAGGCCAACGGCCCATGGTGGTCCCGCCACAATTGCCACTCTCGCATCTGCCATCTTCGCATCGGGCCGAATGACCAAGACCGACCTGCGCCGCCAGTATCGCGCTGCCCGCAAGGCCTTCGTGGCGTCGCTCGGCCCGGGCGCGCGCGAAATGCTTGAACGAGCGCTGGCAGATCATGCCCTGCCGGCTGTCGCGGGCGCGAGCATGGTGGGCAGCTATGCCGCGTTGGGCGACGAGATCGATCCTGTGTGGATCGAAAAGCGCATCGGCCCCCACGCCTTCCCGCGCGTCGCCGGGCCGGATCTGGTATTCCACAATTGCGACTGGGCCGATCTGAAGCCCGGCTTCCAGAACATCCCCGAACCGCCTGCAACGGCGCCCGTGGTGCAGCCCGACGTGCTGCTGGTGCCGCTGCTGGCCGTCACGCCGTCGGGCGTACGGCTTGGCCAGGGCCGCGGCTATTATGATCGGGCACTGGCCCGGCTGCGCGCCCAACGCCCGGTGCTGGCCGTGGGCCTCGCGTGGGAGTGCCAGATTGCCGATTCCCTGCCCGCCGATCCCTGGGATGCGCCGCTCGACATGATCGCGACACCAACGCGTCTGGTCGACTGCCGCCAATATCGCTAAGGCGCGAGGCATGGATCTGTCTCCGCACCGCGTGCCGCCCGAGCCCAGCTGGCGCAAGCCGGTGGGCATGCTGCTCATCATCCTCTACATCACGCTCTACGCGCTCAGCGTTTCGGCGCTAGCGGACAGCATCGCGGCGCTGCCGCTGGCACTGGAAGCCATCGTATATCTGGTGGCCGGCCTTGCCTGGATTGCGCCCTTGCGGCCGTTCATCCTGTGGATGAACACCGGCCGCTGGAGCACCAAGTGAGCGCCCCCGCCGATCCGCCGGTGCTGCCGGCCGCCGCCTGCCAGACGATGGCCGAGGTGCGCGCTGGCGTTGACGCGCTCGACCGCGAACTGGTGGCCCTGCTCGCCCGCCGCTTCGGCTACATGGATGCCGCAGCCCGCATCAAGCCGGCGCGCAGCCAGGTGCGTGACGAGGCCCGCAAGGCCGAGGTGATTGCCAACGCCAGTGCTGCTGCTACCGCCGCGGGGTTACCGGCCGGGCTGGCCGAAGCGCTGTGGGAAACGCTGGTGGAGGCCTCCATCGCACACGAGCTTGGCGTTTGGGACGCGCTGCGCCGGGATCCCACCTCCGACGCGGCCTGAGGGCCGGCGGTGACCCTCCTGAACAACGAAGCCGCGATCCGGCTGACGGTGTTTGCCGCCGTCCTGCTGGCGATGCTGGGCTGGCAGGCGTTGGCACCGGCGCGCACGCCGCGCCAGCCCGGGCTCGTCCGCCAGGCCAACAACATCGCCCTCCTCGCGCTGGACACTGCGCTGGTGCGGTTGCTTTTCCCGGTGCTGGCGGTGGGGCTGGCTCTGCGGCTGGAGGGCAGCGGGCTGCTGCTGTCTGCTCTGCCGCGCTGGCTGGCGGTGGTGGCGGCGCTGATCCTGTTCGATCTTGCCATCTATTGGCAGCACCGGCTGTTCCACCTGATCCCGGCCCTGTGGCGGCTGCACCGCGTGCACCATGCCGATCCCGATTTCGACGTGACGACGGCGCTGCGCTTCCATCCCGGCGAGATCATCCTGTCGATGCTGATCAAGCTTGGGCTGGTCTGGCTGCTCCGCCCGCCAGCCGAAGCGGTGCTGATCTTCGAGATATTGCTGAACGCCAGCTCGATGTTCAACCACGGCAACGTGCGCCTGCCGGCGGGACTGGAGCGCACCGTGCGCCGGCTGGTGGTGACGCCCGATCTCCACCGGGTCCATCATTCGGCGGGCGGCGACGAGATGAACCACAATTTCGGCTTCTGCCTGTCGCTGTGGGATCGCTGGTTCGGCACGATGGTGGCACAACCGGCTGCGGGCCATGCCGCCATGCGCATCGGCCTGCCCGGCCCGACGCCAACGCGGCGTGAGCTGTGGCTGGACCGGCTGCTGCTGATGCCCTGGCGACCGGCGGCAGGGCGGGATTGACACTGGCTGCGGCCACGCCCCCGAGAAATGGGGACAAGTGGCGCGAGTGACGGGGCTCGAACCCGCGACCTTCGGCGTGACAGGCCGACGCTCTAACCGACTGAGCTACACCCGCGTGTCTTGCGGAAGGCGGCGGATACGGACGCAGCCTGCCGGTGTCAAGCGCCTATCTGTGCGGCAGCGCCCCCAATGCGATGGCGTTTGTGGGCGGCCCGGTTTGCGATAAGGAAGCGCCATGAACCTGCCGCCCCCTCCTGCCCCCCGTCCACCCGAAGCCGCCGTGGCCGGTCTGCTAGCCCTCCTCGATCTCGAAGAGGTGGAAACCGATCTGTTCCGCAGCCAGTCCACCGATGCCGGCTGGATCCGCGTTTATGGCGGCCAGGTGGTGGCACAGGCGCTTATGGCCGCCAGCCGCACCGTGGAACAAGGCAGGCTGTGCCACAGCCTGCACAGCTATTTCATCCGGCCCGGCGATCCCAAGCTGCCCATCGTCTACAAGGTGGAGAGGGATCGTGACGGCGCCGGCTTCACCACCAGGCGGGTGGTGGCGATCCAGAAGGGCAGGCCCATCTTCAACATGGCCGCCAGCTTCCAGGTGCCAGAGGATGGCCTTGAACATGCCGTGACGCCGCCGGCCGATGTGCCGCACCCGGAATCGCTGGAAAGCGAATCGGACTGGGCGCGCCGCAACGCGCCGCACGCCCCGGAACCCTGGCGCACCATCTGGCTCACCCGTGAACGGCCGCTCGACGTGCGGGCGGTGGAGCCGGATGATTTCTTCAAACCCGAAAAGCGCCCGCCGCACCAGCGACACTGGTGCCGGCTGGCGGCGCCGCTCAGCCCCGAACAGGCGGCCGATCCGGTGCTGCAGCGCTGCCTGTTCGCCTATGCCAGCGACATGACCCTGCTTGACACCTGTCTTGCCCCGCATGCCATCAGCTGGGCCAACCCGGCGCTGCAATCGGCAAGCCTTGATCACGCCATCTGGTTCAACCAGACGCCGGACATGAACCTGTGGCACCTGTTCGACCAGGATTCGCCGATGGCCGGGGGCGGCCGCGGCATGAACCGTGCCATCGTCCACGATATCGAGGGCCGGCCCATCGCCTGCGTGATGCAGGAAGGGCTGATCCGCTACCGGCCCTGAGCGGCGCTGTGTGACCGCCCGCGCACCACGCGACCGCCTGCGCCACCGCCTGCGCCGGCCGGCCTATCTGTCGGCCATTGGCCCGGGGCTGGTCACCGGCGCGGCAGACGATGACCCTTCGGGCATCGCCACCTATGCCCAGGCCGGGGCGAGCTTTGGCTATGCCCTGCTGTGGCCGGTGCTGCTGGCTTGGCCGTTCCTGACCGCCTTTCAGTACAGCTGCGCCGAGATTGCCCGGGTCACCGGCCGCGGCATTGCCGCCAATCTGGCTGCCAACCTGCCCCGCCCGGCCGTGTGGGGCGTGGTGGTGCTGCTGCTGGGCGCCAACATCTTCAACATCGCCTCCGACATCGCGGCGATGGGTGAGGCGGCGCGGCTGGTGACCGGCTGGAACCGGCCGGCGCTGATGATCGGTTTTGCGCTGGTGTCGCTGGGGCTGCAGGTGTTCGTGCCCTATCACCGCTATGTCGGCCTGTTGAAATGGCTCACCCTGTCCTTGTTCGCCTATGTCGGCGTCGTGCTGGTGGCCGGCGTGCCGTGGCAGGCGGTGCGGGCCGGGCTGTGGCCCAGCCTGCCGCCGGGCAGCGCCACCACCGTGGTCGCCATCCTTGGCACCACCATCAGCCCCTATCTCTTCTTCTGGCAGAGCGCACAGGAGGTGGAGGAGATGCAGCTGAACCACCGCAAGCCGCTGGTGCGCCGGACCCGCGGTGCCGTGCGTGAACTTGGCCGGCTGGCGCTGGACAGTGTCAGCGGCTTCATGGTCACCATGCTGGTCTCCGCCTGCATCATCGCCGCCACGGCAGCGACCCTGTACGGCGCCGGCGGCCACCCGATCACCACCGCCGCCGATGCCGCCGCCGCCCTGCGGCCGATTGCCGGTGATTTCGCCTTTGCCCTGTTTGCCTGTGGCATCATCGGTACCGGGCTGCTGGCGGTGCCGGTGCTGGCCGGATCGGCGGCCTACGCCCTTTCGGAAGTGATGGGCTGGCGCGCCGGGCTGGAGCTGAAACCGCGCGAGGCGGCCGGATTCTACGGCGTGATCGCGCTGGCGGTGGCGGTGGCGCTCGCCATCGATCTCATCGGCATCGATGCCATGCAGGCGCTGTTCTGGACGGCGGTGATCAATGGGCTGGTGGCCGTGCCGGTGATGGTGGCGATCATGGCCCTGGCCAGCCGTCGGGCGGTGATGGGCCGTTTCCGGGTGACCGGCCCACAGGCCGTGCTGGGCTGGGGCGCGACCCTGCTGATGGCCGGCGCGGCCCTGGCCATGATGATCCTGTAGCGGTTGGCGGCATGGCGGCGGGCCAGTAGAGTTCGGCCCGACTCAAATGGAGATCATGCCATGGCCACGCTCACCCGCCCCGAAGGCACCGAAGCCGAAGACCTTGCCCTGTCGCGCCGCGCCGTGCTGATCGCGGCGGGCTATGCCGCCTTCGACGTGGCCGCCAATGCCGAACCGGTGCGCACGCCCGATACGGGGCTGGTCACGGGCTGGGAGACGCTGCCCGGCGGCCTGCCGGCGTTCGTGGCGCGCCCCAGTGCCAAGGGCAAGCACCCGGCGGTGATCGTGGTGAACGAGATTTTTGGCGTCCACGAATGGATCAAGGATGTCTGCCGCCGCTTCGCCCAGGCCGGCTATGTCGCGGTGGCGCCGGAGTATTTCTACCGCGGCGACACCGAGCGCAAGCTGCCGACAATGACCGATTTCCCGGCCATCCGCGCCATTGTCGCGCAGGCGAAGCTGGAACAGGTGATGGGTGACACGAAGACGACGCTCGACTGGCTGGGCGGGCAGAAATTCGTGAACAAGAAGAAGCTCGCCATCACCGGCTTCTGCTGGGGCGGCGGCATCACCTGGATGGCCGCGGCGCGCTTCCCGGAGCTGAAGGCCGGCGGCGCCTGGTATGGCGGCCTGAAAGGCAATCCGGGCCCCGAAGGCCGCAAGTTCCCGATGGACGTGGTGGCGGACCTGAAGGCCCCGGTGCTCGGCCTCTATGGCGCGCTCGACAAGGGCATCCCGGTCGCCGACGTGGAGGCGATGCAGGCGAAGCTGAAGGGCACGAAGAGCAGCATCGTGCTCTATCCGGACGCCGATCACGGTTTCCTCGCCGATTATCGCCCCAGCTACAACGCGGCCGCGGGCAAGGACGCGTGGGGCAAATTGCTGGCGCATTTCAAGGCCAATGGCGTGTGAGGCGGCCCCTGGCCATCGCACTGCTGATGGGCCTAACGGCTGCAGCACCGCCACCCGTGGTGCAGGATCGCGCGCGCAATCCGGCGCGCAGCCCGCTGCTGCTTGATCTGGCCAGCGACCTCACCACCGTCTGCGGCAACAGCAAGGATGTTGCCAACCAGCTGATCTGCGTGTCGTGGCTGAACGGTGCCTCCCAGATCAACGCGCGCTTCCAGACGCTCAGCCCGCAGATCCTGCCCGATTTCTGTCCGCCACCGCAGGCCGCCACGCTCGGCCGTCAGCGCGAGCTGCTCCTTGGCTGGCTGGCCGCCAACCCGAAGGAGGCGGGCAATCCCGCGCTGATGGCCTATCGCAAGGCGATGGCCGGCGCCTTCCCCTGCCAGGCTGCCTGAACCATGCGCCTGCTTCTGCCCGTCTTGCTGCTGTCTGCCGCTGCCAGCGCGCAGCCGGCCGACAATCCCGTTGCCATGGCCACCGGCGCCCACCTGAAAGCCGTGTGCAGCCGGCAGGATGACCGGGCCAGCCGGATCATCTGCCTGTCATGGCTGAATGGTGCCTCCCAGGGCCATGGCTGGTTCACCCCGAAAGATGCGGCGCTCACCCCGCCCCATTGCCGGCCCGGCCGGGATTATGACCTGGCCGAATATCGCGGCGTCATCCTCGCCTGGCTCGACAGGCATCCCGCCGATCTCGACCGCCCGTCCATCGAGGTCTACAGCCGGGCGCTGGCCGCGAAGTGGCCCTGCAGGTCCAGATGAGGTCGGCATGAGCTGGGATTTGGCCAAGGCGCTGCACAAGAAAGCCGAAGTGGAAACCGCCCGGTTGCAGGCCTTCGACTTCCAGCAGCGTGCTCGTGCCATCAGCCTGGTTGCCCAGTCTCATGGCATTGATCCCAAGTTGCTTGCAGGCCGCCTCGCTGTCTGCCTCGATGCGGAACTGGTCAATCGCCTTGCCGAAGCGACCGGGCTCGGCCCCGCCGACGCCGCCATCGCCTTCAGCGAAGCGCTGACCAGGGCCCGGCAGCAATTGGTGGCAGAACAGGGTGACCCCACCCCGCACCGTCTGGCCTAGTCAGAACCCCACGAACCGCGCCGCTTCCTCGACGCTCTTGCGCTCCGACACCACGGCGTTGGCGGGGAAGGTCTCGTCCGGCCAGCCCAGCGCGATGGCCTTCATGATCACCTGATCATCCGGGATGCCGGCATGTTCGCGCACCACGGGTGACTGCATGATGCCCTGGCTGTTGATCACGGCGCCCAGCCCGCGCGACCAGGCGGCGTTGACCAGCGCGGTGGAGACGGCACCGCAATCGAAGGGCGTGTCATCGCTGCCGGCCAGCACCTTGTCGTAAGTGATGATCACGCACACCGGCGCGTCGAACTGGCGGAAACCGCGCAGCACCCAGTCCTGCCGGGCCGGCGCGTCGTCGCGGGCGATGCCCATGGCGCTGAACAATTGCTTGGCCACCCCGATCTGGCGTTCACGGTGGACGCCGGCGAAGGGCTGGCCGATGCGGAATTCGCGGCTGTGCGGAATGCCGGCAAGATTGCGTTCGGTGTTGCCGGCGCGGATGCGATTGAGCGGCTCGCCGGTGACCACGGTGAAGTTCCACGGCTGGGTGTTCATCGACGATGGCGAGCGCATGGCCATCGTGAGGATCTCCTTGATCAGCGCCATCGGCACCGGATCGGGCTTGAAGCCGCGAATGGAACGGCGGCCCAGCACCACCTCGTCATAGCTCATCGTCATGCTGTCTTCCGCTCCGCGATGGCCTGGCCGGCTGCAAAGCCGGACGCCCAGGCCCATTGAAAATTATATCCACCCAGCCACCCGGTAACGTCCACTGCCTCGCCGATGGCAAACAACCCCTCAAACTGATTGGCCATCATGGTGCGGGATGAAAGGCCGGCTGTGTCGATACCGCCGGCGGTCACTTCGGCCTTGGCAAAGCCCTCTGTGCCATCGGGGCGGAAGGCCCACGCCTTCAGGCGGCCCATGGTGGCGGCCAGCGCCGCGTCTTTCTGGTTGCCCAGTTCCCCCGCCAGCCCCAGCGTTTCGGCCAGCGCCGTGGCCAGCCGTTCCGGCAGAGCGGCGGCCAGAACGGACTTCAGGCCAGCCCTGGGGCGCTGGCGCTTGGCGGCCAGCAGCCAGTCGACCGGCGCATCGGGCAGGAAATCGACCGCGATGGCCTCGCCGTGGCGCCAATAGCTCGACACCTGCAGCATCGCCGGGCCGGACAGGCCCTTGTGGGTGAACAGCGCCGCTTCGCGGAAGGCGGTCTTGCCCGCTGACGCCACCACGTCCGCAGCGACCCCCGCCAGCTCGCGGAACAGGCTTTCACCCTGCGGCAGGGTGAAGGGCACCAGCGCCGGGCGCGGCGGGATGATCTTCAACCCAAACTGCTTGCCGAGCTGATAGGCAAAGCCGGTGGCGCCCAGCTTGGGGATGGCCGGCCCGCCGGTGGCGATGACGAGATTGGGCGCCGTGAACATGCCGGCGCTGGTAGTAACGCTGAACCGGCCATCGGTGTGGCTGACATCGGTGATGCCGGCCCCGAAGGCAAAGTCCACGCTGCCGGCCGCACACTCGTCCATCAGCATGGCGACGATCTGCTTCGCCGACCCATCGCAGAACAATTGCCCCAGCGTCTTCTCGTGAAAGGCAATGCGGTGTTTTTCGACCAGCGCGACGAAATCGGCCGGCGTGTAGCGCGACAGCGCCGAACGTGCGAAGTGGCGGTTTTCGCTCAGATAGCGTTCCGGCACGGCGCCAACATTGGTAAAATTGCAGCGCCCGCCGCCGGAAATCAGGATCTTCTTCCCCGGCTCCGGGTTGTGATCGATCACAAGCACCCGCGCGCCCGCCTGGCCTGCGGTGGCGGCACAGAACAGGCCGGCGCCGCCGGCGCCCAGGATGATCGCATCATGCGGCATTGGCGCGGTGCCTAGCGGGTGGCGGCCGGCATGGGAAGGCGTTAGGCTGAGGCATGACCGACTGGACACACGCAGCCGAGGCGATCCTGCCCGATATGATCGCGCTGCGGCGCGCCATCCATGCCGAGCCGGAGCTGGGCCTGCACAATCCGCGCACCGCCGACAAGATCAGGGCAGCCCTGGCCGGCCTGCCGCTCGAGATCCGCACCGGGGCATCGACCACCGGCATCGTCGCAACGCTGAAAGGCCCCGCGAACGGCCGCACCGTGCTGCTGCGCGGCGACAGCGATGCCCTGCCGATGCCGGAGGAGACGGGGCTGGACTTTGCCTCCATCGTTCCCGGCGCCATGCACGCCTGCGGGCACGACGCGCATGTGGCGATGCTGGCCGGCGCGGCGCGCATCCTGTGCGAGCGGCGCGAGAGCCTGGCGGGCAGCGTGATGTTCATGTTCCAGCCCGGCGAGGAAGGCCACCACGGCGCCCGTTTCATGCTGGACGATGGCCTGATCGATCCGCTTCCCGACGCCGCCTTTGCCCTGCACATCATGCCCAACGCGCCGTGGGGCGTGGTCGGTGGCCGCACCGGCGCGCTGCTCGCCAGCAATGACAAGTTGCGGATCGTGGTGACGGGGCGCGGCGGCCATGCCTCCATGCCGCACGACGCGCTCGATCCGGTGCCCATCGCCTGCGAGATCGCCCTGGCGCTGCAGACCTTCGTGACGCGGCAGGTGAGCGTGTTCGACCCGGCGGTCATCACCATTGGCCAGATCAGTGCCGGCACCACCGACAATGTCATCCCGGAGACCGCCCTGCTCTATGGCACGATGCGCACCCTGTCGGCGGCCACCCGCCAGAAGCTGCATGACGGCCTGCCGCGGCTGGCGCAGGGCATCGCGGCCGCCCACGGCGCCAGCGCGACCGTGGAGATCATCCCCGGCTTTCCGGTTACCAACTGCGATGGCCGCGCCGTCGCCCTGGGTGAGGCGGTGACGAAGCAGCTGTTTGGCGAGGACGCATGGCAGCGCCTCGCCCACCCGATCATGGGTGCCGAGGATTTTGCCTATGTGCTGGAACAGGTGCCCGGCGCGATGTTCTTCCTCGGCGTTGCCGAACAGGGCACCGACTGGCGCGCCTGCTGCGGGCTGCATTCCAGCCACATGCACCTTGATGAAAGCGCCATGGTGCGCGGCGCTGCCCTCCACGCAGGGCTGGCCGAGCGCTTCCTGGCCGAGGGATTCGGTTGACGGCAAAAGCCGTTGCAAAAGAGGGGCGGCGCGCTATACGGACGCCCTTCCCTTGCGGAAGGCCAGACTTGGTGCGGGGCAGTAGCTCAGATGGGAGAGCGCAGCAATCGCACTGCTGAGGTCAGGGGTTCGATCCCCCTCTGCTCCACCATTCTGGCGTGCTGACGGCCCTATTGCGGGTCCATCGCAGACGGCAACTGCCTGATATCACCATAATCCGCTTCGGCCCGGCGCATCTGCGCCGTGCCAGCAGCAACCTGTTCGGCCGCGGCGAGGCGGGCGGCCTGGGCTGTGGCAATCTGGCGCTCGGCCTTGGCCATCGCATCGCTGGCCCGGCGCAGATCGCGCTCGGCGTCAGCAATGCGCGCGTCGCTCTTGCGCAATCGCTCCCCACCTTGTTCGACATCACGCTGCCCGTCTGACCAGGCCGCTCCGCGCCCGGCGATGGACTCGCCGCGCGCCGACATGCGTTGGCCTGCATCGAGCGGCGCTGAACGATCGCCGGCACAGGCCGAAAGCGCCAGCAGCGCAGCAATGGCCACGGGTGCGACAAAGGATGACGAAATATGCATGACAAGCGCTTTCTGAAATTTCAACCCTTGCCAGGTGGGAATGATTGATCGCGGGTGCAATACTACCTAGGTATATTTGAGATATCATCCAGATAAGGCTATAAATCATTTCAAAGTAAAATTTCAGAATTAGATGATTTTGTGCTATGCTCTCACGAAAGGCCATTTCGCCTCGGGACAATATATATGCTTATCAGTACAATCATCACACTCATCATCGTTGGCGTCCTGCTCTGGCTGGTCAACAACAAGCTGCCGCTCGACGGCACGATCCGGTCGATCATCAACATCGTGGTGATCATCGCCGTCATCGTGTGGCTGCTGCGCGCGTTTGGGCTGGTGTCCTTCTGAGGACCGCGACGCGGTGCCGCTTGGCGGCACCGCGGCCGCGCGGTAAACCCGCCGCGTGTTCACCGCCTTCGCCCTTGCTGTCGTCTCGATGGCCGCCATCATTGCCGTACGCTATCTGGCGGTGTCCGGTGGTTTTGCCTGGCTGACGCGGGCGCGCGGTGTGGCCGATGGCCCGGCCGATCCGGCCAAGCGGCGCCAGCAGATCCGCGCCGAAATCCGCTGGTCGCTGCTCTCCGCCTTCATCTACGCGGTGCCCGCCGGGCTGGCGCTGGAGGCGGCGCGGTCGCTGGGCTGGACGCAGTTGATGTGGCAGGTCACCAGCCCGCTCGACCTGGCGTGGTGGCCATTGTCGATCCTCGTCTATCTGTTCCTCCACGACAGCTGGTTCTATTGGACGCACCGTTGGATGCACGCGCCCCGCCTGTTCAAGGCCGCACACGCCGTCCACCATGCCAGCCGGCCGCCCACCGCCTGGGCCGCCATGAGCTTCCACCCGCTGGAGGCCGTGTCGGGCGCCATCCTGATCCCGGCGCTGGTGTTCATCATCCCCATCCATGTCGGCGCGCTGGGCGTGGTGATGCTGATCGCCACCATCATGGGCGTCACCAACCACATGGGCTGGGAGATATTCCCCAAGGCGTGGGTGGATGGCTGGTTCGGCCGCCACGTCATCTCGGCCAGCCACCACGAGGCGCACCACCGCTTCTACACCTGCAATTACGGCCTGTATTTCCGCTTCTGGGACAAGGTCTGCGGCACCGATCGCGGCCTTGCCAACTGGGACGCCCGGGCCTAAGCCTCATTCATTCCCCGGGGGGCCGGCATGACCGGCTGAGAGTGGGCTTCCTGGCCCTGACCCGCTGAACCTGATCCGGTTGACACCGGCGGAGGGAGGGAGGCCGCGCCACGCACCTGCGCGCGCTCCATCCGTTCCGATTGCTGGAAGGATGATGGCCATGGCCGATATCAATTCGAAGCTCGATGTGCCGGTCACAACCGGGCCGCTGCCGGGCAGCCGCAAGATCCACGTGGCCGGCACGCTGCATCCCGAAATCCGCGTCGCCATGCGCGAGATCGCGCTTGATCCGTCGGCCAACGAGCCGCCGGTGCGCGTCTATGACCCGTCCGGCCCCTACACGGATGCCACGGCCCAGATCGACATCGCTGCCGGCCTGCCGCCGCTGCGCCGGGCGTGGGTGGAAGCGCGCGGCGACGTGGAGCGCTATCCCGGTCGGCCGGTGAAGCCGCAGGACAATGGCGTTGCCAACGTCCCCGGCGGGAAGGCCGATATCGACGAGTTCCCGAACGTGGTGAAGACGCCGCTGAGGGCAAAGGCCGGCGCCGTTGTCACCCAGCTCGCCTATGCCCGCCGCGGCATCATCACGCCGGAAATGGAATATGTCGCCATCCGCGAAAACATCGGTCGGGCCCAGCGAGAAGGCATCATCCGCGATGGCGAGAGCTTCGGCGCCGAAATCCCGGATTATGTGACGCCGGAATTCGTGCGCAGCGAGATCGCCCGCGGGCGCGCCATCATCCCCGCCAACATCAACCACCCGGAAGCCGAACCGATGATCATCGGCCGCAACTTCCTGGTGAAGATCAACGCCAATATCGGCAACAGCGCGGTTGCCTCCTCCATCGCCGAGGAAGTGGAGAAGATGGTGTGGGCCACCCGCTGGGGCGCCGACACGATCATGGACCTTTCAACGGGGCGCAACATCCACAACACCCGCGAATGGATCCTGCGGAACTCCCCCGTCCCCATCGGCACCGTGCCCATCTACCAGGCGCTGGAAAAGGTTGGCGGCATCGCCGAGGACCTGACGTGGGATGTGTTCCGCGACACGCTGATCGAACAGGCCGAACAGGGCGTCGATTATTTCACCATCCATGCCGGCGTGCGGCTGGCCTATGTGCCCTTGACCGCCAACCGGGTCACCGGGATCGTGTCACGCGGCGGCTCCATCCTCGCCAAGTGGTGCCTCGCCCACCACAAGGAAAATTTCCTCTACACCCACTTCCGCGAGATCTGCGAGATCATGCGCGCCTATGACGTGTCGTTCTCGCTGGGCGACGGTCTGCGCCCCGGCTCGATCGCCGACGCCAACGATCGCGCGCAGTTCGCCGAACTGGAAACGCTGGGCGAGCTCACGAAAGTGGCCTGGGAGCAGGACTGCCAGGTGATGATCGAAGGCCCCGGCCATGTGCCGATGCACAAGATCAAGGTGAACATGGAAAAGCAGCTGGAAGAATGCGGAGAGGCGCCCTTCTACACGCTGGGGCCGCTCACCACCGACATCGCGCCCGGCTATGACCATATCACCAGCGGCATCGGCGCCGCCATGATCGGCTGGTTCGGCACCGCCATGCTCTGCTATGTCACGCCCAAGGAGCATCTCGGCCTGCCCGACCGCGACGACGTGAAGGTGGGCGTCATCACCTACAAGCTCGCCGCCCACGCCGCTGATCTGGCCAAGGGCCACCCCGCCGCCCAGCTGCGCGACGACGCCCTCTCCCGCGCCCGCTTCGAATTCCGCTGGCGCGACCAGTTCAACCTGTCGCTCGACCCGGAAACGGCGCTGGCCTATCACGACGAGACGCTGCCAGCCGAAGGCGCCAAGGTCGCCCACTTCTGCTCCATGTGCGGGCCGAAGTTCTGCTCGATGAAGATCACCCAGGACGTGCGCGACTATGCCGCCAAGGTGAACAACCCGGAGATGATCGAAGCCGGCATGGCCGAAAAAAGCGCCGAGTTCCGCGCCAAGGGCGGGGAGATTTACCTGCCGGCGGCGGAGTGAGGCTTGGCCCGCCGGCCGCGCCGCTGGGGCTATGACTCGCGTGGCACGCCGGCCGTGGTGCATCTGCCCGGCTGCCTCGCCATCGCCCTCCTCTGCTTCCTGCCGCTGCTGGCGCCTGACCTGATCGAACGCTGCATCGGCTATGCGCCTGATCCGCCCGACCGGAAGGGCGCCGCCGCCGTGCTCAGCGCGCTGGCCACCCTGTGCTCACCGCTGCTGTTTCTGGGGCCGACACGGAACATCGTGATCGGCGTCACCATCGTCGCCCTGATCATCGCCTCCCTGTGGGCGCGCCACTGGATGAAGGAGCACCAGGCCCATTGGGACGTGATCCGGGCCGAGGAACGGGCCCGCCGCGCCGAGAAGCGGCGGTTGAAAGCGGCGCGCAAGGTGGAGCCACCGGCGAAGGAGTGAAAAGGGGCCTCCGGCGGGCAGGGGCTGAGCCCCTGTACCCACCTTTTAAATCGCAGAGTGGCGATTGACAATCTCGTTGAACCTTCATTTTGACTCGGACGACTCGAGTGTGTCGAGTACACGGCTGTCCTGCAATCATGCACATCTACAAGTGCTTATCGAACACTTTCCGTGGCGCATCTTGCAAAATCTGAACGTTCATAGTTAAATTGTTATCGGGAGAAATCGACAGTGTCCTACGAGGAACCGCCCGACCTAGAAGAGAATGGTGAAGGGTTCGTCGCGAATATTACAAAACATGTGCCAGAAGGATGGCGCGTCAAAGTTGCAAAAATGTGTTTACAACTGACGCTTGGTGCTGAAGCAGCGGCATCTCTATATTCAGATGCGAGAGAAAAGCTTGATCACATAGAGGGTCGATCACTTATCACTCGCAGACTTGCTGAAGTAGTTGCTAATCAGGCCGTGAGGGACCCGGTGATCGTTGAACGAGCTAAAGCTCGATTTCTTGGCGACCTCGCTCGCAAACAAGAAAACCTAGAAGCAGTCATATCATCTGCAGTTGAACTGCTACCTAACTTACCTATGTCAAGTCCCGATCAATCAAATGAAGCAGCCGTGCGTGAAGCGACAGAATGCCGATCCGACACCCTTGGCGAAGAGGCGGCCAACCCATTGAATCCGGACTGGGCTTCGACCTTTGTGAGCTTTGCTGAAAACGCCTCAACAGACGATCTGCGGCAGCGGCTTTCAAGTATCTTAGCAGGCGAAATGCGGGCTCCAGGGACATACCCAAGATCCACTCTTCGCTCCCTAGCTGAACTAGACAAAGCCGACTTGCTCGCAATGCAAGCAGTATCGTCATTTGTATTAGGTAGGGAAATATTAATCTTTAATGATGAGGGCAGGAAACCCACCATTGAGTCTCTCCTACCGCTTGTTGACAGCGGACTCATTGCAGATGCAAAGCCGGGGTTGAGCAAGGCTTGGCGCGCCGCTGACGATAAACCGTGTATTGTGGTTATTGGCGGTAATTATTGGGGGCTAATGGCAAGTTTGAAGAATGTAAATCAAATCAGCTTCGAAGTAATTCCTCTCACTAGGACCGGCGTTGCAGTCCATGATTTGGTAGGTAAAGCCGACGAGCGAGGTTTGCTAATTCGAATTGCTGAGAAAATAGATAAAGACAATACTATTTCTATACACCTAGCAAGACGCGACGGGGACATGTTTATTGTTACAGAACAGCTATATCCACCTTCCGTGGACATTCCCTTAGGTGCACAAAAACTACGACTCTGATGAGATACACTGATAGAGGTATTGCCTAAAACTCTGAGAGCATCGTCCTCAATCACCACCCGCGAACCCCCAAACCGGCGCCTCCAGCATCGCCGCAAGCTTTCCCCGCGTCGCGGCCGAGCCGATGCGGCTGCGCCATTCTCGATCCGGCTCAGCCAAACCTACATAGACCCGGTGCGGCGGGCGAGTTCGGCCTGGGACAGGCCGCGATGGCGTTGCCAGGCGGCAATGGGGTGGAGGTCATCGTCGAGGATGTCATCCAGCATCACCCCGGGCATCATGCGGCTGGCTTTGCCGGGCTTCATGATCGGACAATATCAACGAACGGGTGCAGGGACGAGTCCCTGCCCGCCGGAGGCCCACTTCTTCGCGTAACACACCGACCCCGCCCTTCCCCCATTGCGCCAGCATGATACACTGGCGCCGCACTTCAATCCGGGGGGATAAACCATGCGGCGTGTTGCGATTCTGATGGCGGCTGGTGCCCTGCTGGCGGTGCCCGGAACCGTTCAGGGCCAGGCGCGGCGGCCGGCGCCGAAGCCGGCGGCCAAGCCTGCCGCCATCGTCCAGAAGGTGATCCCGCCAAAGGCGACCTATTGGCTGTCCGCGCAGACGATGACCGGCTTCGGCATGGGTGGGAACATGCCCTCGGCCGGAGACATGATGCGCATGGCGATGAGCGGGCAGCAGCCGGGGGCGATGTCCAAGTCGCTGGTTCTGGATCTGGGCGGCAAGTTGCCGGTCAGTGCGCCGCCGCCGCTGGGCCGGCACCTGGTGCCGGCGGGGATGAACATGGGTGACCTGTTGTTCCTGAAAACGCCGCAGCGCCAGGCGGCGACCCCAAGCGAGCCGGAGGATTTCGAGCCGCCCAAGGGCCGGGTGCTGCTGTTCTGGGGCTGCGGCGAGGAGGCGCGCCCCGGCCAGCCGGTGGTGATCGATTTTGCGAAGGTGGCTGCCGGGCAGATCCCGCCCGGGCTTTTTGCCGGCGAGCGGGTGCGCATCGCCCGGCCACCCTCAGCCAGCAGCTGGCCCACCCATGGCCACTGGCCCAATGATGATCGCGCCAGCCGCAACGGCGTGCCGGCGAACGCCAGCCTGGTGGGCGATCATGCGGTGACCGGCAATTACATCCCCGACATCCAGTTCAGCCTGACCAAGGATTTCATGGGGGCGCTGAACCTCGATCAGAAGAAGGCGCCATCGGGCGCCATCGCCATGAGCTGGAACCAGTTGCCCGACGCCACCGGGCATTTCGCCAGCTTCATCGGCGGCGAAGGCGAAGATCCGGCAAAAGGCGCCACCGTGGTGTTCTGGTCCTCGTCGGAAAGCCAGACCTTCATTTCGGCGCTTGGCGACTATATCGCGCCGGCCGAAGCCGCGCGGCTGGTGGGCACGAAGCAGTTGATGCCGCCAGCCCAGACCAGCTGCGCCATCCCCAAACAGGTGCTGGCCGCCGCGCCGCAGGGCCTCGTGTCTCTTGTCGCCCACGGGCCGGAGGAGAATTTCCTCTATCCGCCGCGCCCGGCCGATCCGAAGATCACCTGGGATCAGCAGTATGCCGTGAAGGCCCGCTTTGTCTCGCGCGCTGGCGGCCCGGCCGGCATGAACATGGCCGAGATGATGGGCGGCGGCGATGAACGGCGCGGCCGCAACAGCCGGCGCAATAGCAACGGTGGCAGCGGCACCAGGCCCAAGTGCGAGGCCAGCAGTGGCGGCGGCGGCATGCTGGGCGGCGCCATCGGCGGCCTGCTCGGGCGCCGCAAAAAGGCCGAGGATTGCGAGCCCTGATGCCGAAGGCTGATGCGCCCGAGCCCCCCTCTTCTGCCGGGCACCGCGAGCGGCTGCGCCAGCGCCTGCTGACGGCCGGCGGCGACGGCTTCCATGATTATGAGCTGCTGGAATATCTGCTGGCGCTCGCCATCCCGCGGCAGGACACCAAGCCGCTGGCCAAGCGGCTGATCGGTGAGTTCGGCAGCCTCGCCGCGTTGATCGCCGCCACGCCGGAGGAGTTGAAACGCGTCGAGGGCCTGGGGACAAGCGCCGCGGCGGCCATCAAGTTCGTCGAGGCGGTGATGCTGAGGGCCCTGCAGACACGGGCGCTCGACCGCCCGGTGCTGTCGGGCTGGCAGGCGCTGCTGGACTATCTCCACGCCAGCCTGGCGCAGCGCGCCACCGAGCAGTTTCGGGTGATCTTCCTCAACAATCGCAACATCATGATCCGCGACGAGGTGATGAACGACGGCACCGTGAATGCCGCGCCCGTCTACCCGCGCGAGATCGTCAAGCGCGCGCTCGATCTGGGCGCGGCGGCGGTGGTGCTGGTCCACAACCATCCGTCGGGCGATCCGCAGCCCAGCCGCGACGACATCCAGATGACCCGCGCCATCATCGAGGCCGGGCGGCACCTGGGGCTGGCCGTCCATGATCATGTCATCATCGGCGCGTCCGGCCATGTCTCGATGCGCAGTGCCGGTCTGATCTGAGGCACGGGCGATCGAAACCATACGCAAGTTGCGCCTTGCACGGCAGCCTGCCTGTTCGCACAAGGGAAACCACGCGGGGATGGAGGATGGATGCAGGCGCTGCCGGCCTTTGACGAGATGTTTGGCACTGGCGAGGGCTACAACAGCCAGTCACCCGATGGCGTGACCTCGGCCTATCAGGCCATCCGCCGCTGGCTGGCGGACAGCCCGCCCGAACTGATGGCGGCGCGGCGCGCCCAGGCCGAGCTGTTCTTCCGGCGCATCGGCATCACTTTTGCCGTCTACGGCGACGCGCAGGCGACCGAGCGGCTGATCCCCTTCGACATCGTGCCGCGCATCCTGGCCCGCGCCGAGTGGGATCGGCTGGAGCGCGGCCTCAAGCAGCGGGTGCAGGCGCTCAACGCCTTCCTGGCCGATATCTATGGCCGGCAGGAGATCCTGCGCGCCGGCATCATCCCGGCCGAACTGGTGCTGCAGAACCCGGCCTATTGCCTGCACATGGTGGGGCGCACGCCGCCGGCCGGCATCTGGGTGCACATCGCCGGCATCGATCTGGTGCGCACCGGGCCGGATGAATTCTTCGTGCTGGAGGACAACGCCCGCACACCGTCGGGCGTCTCCTACATGCTGGAAAACCGCGAGGTTATGCTGAAGCTGGTGCCCGACCTGTTCGACAGGGTGAAGGTGGCGCCGGTGGAGACCTATCCGGAAAAGCTGCTGGAAACGCTGGCCAGCGTGTCGCCGCGTCAGCGGCGCGGCGGCCACCCCACCTGCGTGCTGCTCACCCCCGGCCAATACAATAGCGCTTTTTACGAGCACAGCTTCCTTGCCGACAAGCTGGGCATCGAGCTGGTGGAAGGCTCCGACCTGTTCGTGCGCGACGACGTGGTGTTCATGCGCACCACCGAAGGCCCGCAGAGGGTGGACGTGATCTACCGCCGGGTTGATGACGCCTTCATCGATCCGCTGGTGTTCAACCCCGATTCCATGCTCGGCGTGCCCGGCCTGATGTCGGCCTATGCGGCCGGCAATGTCACGCTGGCCAACGCGGTGGGCACCGGCATTGCCGACGACAAGGCGATCTACAGCTACATGCCCGAGATCGTGCGCTTCTACACCGGCGAGGAGCCCGTATTGGCCAATGTGCCGACCTGGCGCTGCCGCGAACCCGAAGCCCTGATGTATGTGCTCGATCACCTGCCCGAACTGGTGGTCAAGGAAGTCGATGGCTCAGGCGGCTATGGCATGCTGGTTGGCCCGCACGCGCCCAAGGCCACCATCGCCGCCTTTGCCGCCAAGCTGAAGGCCAATCCGGACAAGTTCATCGCCCAGCCGACCCTGGCGCTGTCCACCTGCCCCACCGCGACCGAGAGCGGCATCGCGGCCCGCCATGTCGACCTGCGCCCCTTCGTGCTGACCGGCGCGGACGGCGTGCGCATCGTGCCGGGCGGCCTGACGCGCGTGGCAATGACGGCCGGGTCGCTCGTGGTGAACTCGTCACAGGGCGGCGGCACGAAAGACACGTGGATCATAGACGGATGAAGCCGTGTTAAGCCGCACCGCCGGAAACCTCTACTGGATGGGCCGCTATCTCGAGCGGGCGGACTTCAGCGCCCGCCTGATCGAGGCGACGCAGCGGCTGGCCGCCCTGCCCTCCAGCTATGGCGGCGCATCGAATGCCTGGGAATCGGCACTGGCCGCCGCCTGCCAAGTGGACGCCTTCGACGCCACCGGGCTGCCGGTGGACGAGCATGAGGTGACCGAATATCTCACCCTCAACGCCGCCAACCACAGCTCCATCCGATCGTGCCTGGAAAGCGCGCGCTCCAACGCGCGGGCCGTACGCACCGCGCTGACCGAGGAAGGCTGGGAAGCCATCAACACCGCCTGGCTGGAGGTCAGCCGCTATGGCACTCACCTGTCGAGCCGGGAAACGCTGAGCCAGCTGATCGAATATGTGAAGCATGCGGTTGCCGCATTTGATGGCGCCGCCAACCGGACCATGCTGCGCGGCGATGCCTTCTGGTTCATCAACCTGGGCGCCGCCATTGAGCGAGCCGACAATTCGGCGCGGCTGCTCGATGTCAAATATCACCTGCTGCTGCCGCGCGACGAGCCGGTGGGCGGCAGCCTCGACTATTTCCAGTGGACGACCATCTTGCGCACGGTTTCGGCGATGACCGCCTATCGCTGGGTCTACAATGACAGCGTGAAGCCCTGGCTGGTGGCGGACCTGCTCATCCTCAACCGCCAGATCCCGCGCAGCCTGGCGGCCTGTTATGATGAGATCATGCGCCATCTCGATCTCTTGGCGAGCGGCAGCGGCCGGCGCGGTCCGGCACACCGGCTGGCCAGCGCCGGCCATGCTCGGCTGGTGGGCAGCAGCATCGATGCGATCTTTGCACAAGGGCTGCACGAATTCCTGGAGCAGTTCATTCTCGACAACAACCGGCTCGGCGATGCCATTGCCGAACAGTATCTTTTCTGAAGGCGGCCAATGCGCATCCGGGTCGATTACGCCACCATCTATGAATATGCCCGCCCGGCCAGCGATGTGCTGCAACTGCTGCGCGTGCAGCCCGCCGGGCATGAGGGGCAACATGTCGTCCACTGGCGGATCGACAGCGACTGCGACGGCCACCTGAAGCGCAGCGAGGATGCCTTCGGCAACATCACCCACATGTTCTATCCCGACGGCCCGGTGCAGAAACTGGCCCTGCACGTCACCGGCGAGGTGGACACGGTGGAAAGCCACGGGGTGTTGAGCGGCACCCTGGAACGCCTGCCGCCACAGGTCTATCTGCGCCAGAGCGAGCTGACGATGCCCGACGAGGCGCTGGCCGCCTTTGCCCGGCAGATCGACACCGGCGACGCGCTGGCTACCTGCCACCGCCTGACAGCGCATCTCCATGGCCAATTCAGCTTCGATCCCGATGTCACCCACGCCCACAGCGATGCCGCCCACAGCTTTGCGCTGCAGGCCGGTGTCTGCCAGGATTATGCCCATGTCTTCCTGAGCGTGACGCGCCTCATCGGCATCCCGTCGCGTTATGTCTCGGGCCATCTGGTGCGCTCCGACGGGCTCATCACCCAGCCGGCGGCCCATGCGTGGGCCGAGGCGCTGATCCCCGATCTGGGCTGGGTGGCCTTCGATCCCACCAACGGCATGTGCGCCACCGAGGCTTATCTGAGGGTGGCGGTGGGGCTCGATTACCGCGATGCCGCGCCGATCCGCGGCGCCCGCCGTGGCGGCGGCGCCGAGACCATGGCCGTGGCGGTGACCACCCAGGCCAGCATCCAGCATCCGGGCCTGGGCGAACTGGGCGCTGCCGGCGATGCGGCACAGGCCGCCAGCCAGGCCCAGGGCTGAAGCCCCCAATTGAACCAGTCCCTTGCCCGGTGGGGCGCGAGCGGGCAAGCTTTCGACAAAGCACGTGAAATTCGGGGACGGATGATGACCTATTGCATCGGCATCCTGGTGCGCGAGGGCCTGGTGATGATGGCCGATACCCGCACCAACGCCGGGGTCGACAATATCTCCACCTATCGCAAATTGAGGGTGATGGAGCATGGGCCGGACCGCATTTTCCTGTGCGCCTCGGCCGGTTCGCTGTCGGTGACGCAGAGCGCCTTGTCGCGGGTGGCGCTGGGCGTCACCATGCCCGACACCGGCGAGAAGGAGCAGCTGTCGGAGGTGCCGACCGTGTTCCGCGCCGCCCAGCTGGTCGGCCAGGCGCTGTCCGACGCCAAGACCGAGATCGACCGGGTGGTGAAGGATGCCAAGGTCTACACCGATGCGACGCTGCTGCTGGGCGGCAGCATCGGCGGGCGGCGGCCGCGCCTGTTCCTCATCTATGGCGCCGGCAATTTCATCGAATGCCAGCAGGACACGCCCTTCCTGCAGATCGGCGAGCACAAATATGGCAAGCCGGTGCTGGACCGCATGCTGACCCACGAGACCCCGATTGCCGAGGCCATCAAGATCGCGCTGTTCAGCTTTTCGGCCACCGTGCGATCCAACCTCGCCGTCGGCCTGCCGATCGATCTGGCGACAGTGCGCACCGGCGTGTCCGACCTCGAGACCATCCACCGCATCGAGGCGGATGATGACTATTACAACGAGCTGGACAGCCGCTGGAGCAATGCCTTGCGCGCCGCCGCCGCCGCCATCCCGCTGCCGCAATATGCCAGCCAGCCGGAACAGGAATTGCGCAGTTAGGCGCCGTGCTCAGGCCGTCGCAGGCTCCGTCGCTGGCCGGAAGCGCCACAGCATCACCGCCAGCACCAGGCCCAGCGCGGCAACGCCGGTCATCGCCAGATAGCCTGGCGCGCCGAGCCGGTCATAGAGCGGCCCCGAAATCAGCACCGCGGCGGCATAGGTCGGCGCGTTGGCCACCCCCATGTAGATCATCTGCGCGGTGGGCGCCCGATCGTCGCCATAGAGCGTCTGGATGAAGCGCATGCCGCCCAGGAAAGTGGCGGCAAAGCTGAGCGCGTGCAGCAGTTGTAGCGGCATCAGCAGCCAGAAAGGTGGCAGCGCAGCCAGCGCCGTCCAACGCACCACGGCCCCGACGCCGCCGGCCACGATCAGCGTTTCGGGCCGGAAGCGCGCCGACCATTTGGCGAGGAAGATCAGGAAGCCCACTTCGGCCAGCGTGCCGATGTTCCACAGCGCCGAGATTTCCTTTGACGACATGCCCTGCTCGTTGGCCCACACCAGCGAGCCCGAGGTGTAGAGAAATCCGGCGCTGGCCTGGATCAGCCCGGCGGCGAACACGAACAGGGAGAAGCGCGGGTTGCGCAGCATGCCAAGGCCGGCGGACAGGCGCTCGCCAAAGGGCTGTTCAAGCTCGGTGCGGGCCTGGCGTGGCTCGAACGGCATGGCCGCGCTGCCAGCGATCATCAGTGCCGAAATGGCCAGCATGAAGGCCCAGATCGGCCAGAAGGCCCCGGTCCAGTCGTTCATCACGCCGACGATGCTGGTGCCAACGACGAACGCAGCCGAGGCGAGGCCGCGCGCCAGGCCATAGGTGGGCTTGCCCTGCCGGGTGAGCCGCAGCAGCGCGGTTTCCACCACCGGCAGCAGGCCCCAATAGGCGACATCGAGCACCAGGATGACGGCGAACACCGCCACGAAGCCGGTGAGGAAATAGAGCGCCGCGAACCCCACCGTCAGCAAGATCGTGAACATGAACAGCGGCGCCCGCCGGTCGCTGCGGCCATCGGCCCAGGCAGCGGTCAGGGGCCCGGCAACGGCGCGGCTGAAGCCGGCGATGGCCAACACCACGCCAATCTCGGCGCCCGAGAAGCCGTGCACCTTTTCCAGCCACAACGGCAGGAACGGGATCAGGCAGCCGAAACCGGCGAAGAACAGACAGGCCAGCACCGTGGCACGCACGCCATCGGAGGAGATCTGAGCATGTGTCGATTCGGCCATGGCATGTGATGGCAGGCCGTCTTGACCCTGTCACTCTGGCAGCGTGGACAGCCAGCGTGCTCCAGGCCTAGTGTGCGTCAAACAACATAGAGAAACCGCAGTTTTGGGAGATACGCCATGGCCCTTCCGGCCCTTTTCGACCTCACCGGGCAGACCGCCCTCATCACCGGCTCCAGCCGCGGCATCGGCAAGGCGATCGCCCACCGCATGGCCGAACATGGCGCCAATGTCGTCATCTCCAGCCGCAAGGCCGATGCCTGCGAGGCGGCGCGGGACGAGATCAACGCCGCCGTCGGCCGCGAGGCCGCCATCTCGGTGCCGGCCAACATCGCCAGCAAGGAAAGCCTGCAGGCGCTGGTGGATGCCACCATCGCCAAATGGGGCCAGATCGATCACCTGGTGTGCAACGCCGCCAGCAATCCCTATTACGGCCCGCAGGGCGGCATTTCGGACGAAGCCTTCACCAAGATCCTGCAGAACAACATCGTGTCCAACCACTGGCTGATCGCCATGGTCGCCCCGGCAATGCGGGCGCGCAAGGATGGCACCATCACCATCGTGTCCAGCATTGGCGGCCTGCGCGGCTCGACCATCATCGGCGCCTACTGCATCTCGAAGGCCGCCGACATGCAGCTCGCCCGCAACCTCGCCTGCGAATATGGGCCCGACAATGTGCGGGTGAACTGCATCGCGCCCGGCCTCATCAAGACCGATTTTGCCAAGGCGCTGTGGGATGATCCCGACACGCTGAAGCGCTCCACCGCCACCGCGCCCTTGAAGCGCATCGGCGTGCCCGACGAGATTGCCGGCATGGCGGTGTTCCTGGCCGGCAAGGCCGGTGCCTTCACCACGGGGCAGAATTTCGTGATCGACGGCGGTGTGACGATCGCGTGATTGCAGGCGCCTGACGCTGGTGGTCAGCGCGGGGCGTCCAGTTCAAACACCATCGTCACCTGCGCCGACAGGGCGAGTTCACCTGGTTCCACCGGGGTCGCCTCGGCCACCGCGTCTGCCGCCATGCGCGCCATCGGGCGGAACATCGGGCCGGGTGCCGGCGCGCCGGCCTCGCTGAGGCTAACGATGCGCTTGACAGTCAGGCCGGCCGCGGCGGCATAGACGGCCGCCCGCGCCCGCGCCTTGGCCACGGCAGCGGTG
>NZ_WMHO01000079.1 GCF_010994245.1 Sandarakinorhabdus rubra | reverse complement strand
GCGGGGCGGTGATCGCGCTGCGCGGTGGCAGTGTGGCGGCGCTGGCGGTGCTGCTGCCCGGTGCCGGGGTGAAGGCGCTGGCCGCCACCGCCATCCTGCAACTGGTATCGCGGCGTCAGCCGTGATCGGGCACGCGCGACGTTGCCCAAGGCTCGCCCATGTCTTCCAGCACCAGTTCAATCACCTCCAGCTGGGCGCGCAGCGCAATGCCCCCGGCGCAGGTGATCACCAGCCAGTCGCCGTCCATCGCCAGAGACAGGATGACGGTGACGGCGTGCGCGTCGGCCGGCCAGCCGGCGCGCTGCACTGCCGCCACCGCCTCGAGGCGCAGGGCGCAGCGGATGCGCGAGGGAGCCGGCGTTTCGCGGCGATAGCGGTTGACCAGCAGCGCCAGCCGCCGTGCCTTGCGGTCGTAGCCGACATCGGCCAGCCTCAGCGTTGCATCCTGCAGCAGCGCCGACACCGTCTCGATGTCGCCGGGCTCCTGGCCCAGCAGGGCCAGCCTAGTCATCGGCGATGCGCCTGATGTCCGCGCCCACGGCCTGGAGCTTTTCCTCCAGCCGATCATAGCCGCGATCGAGGTGATAGATGCGGCTCACCACCGTCTCGCCGTGGGCCGCCAGCCCGGCGAGGACCAGGCTCATCGAGGCACGCAGATCGGTGGCAACCACGGGCGCGCCGTGCAGCGCCGCGACCCCGTTGACCAGCGCCGAACGTCCGCTGACGGTGATGTCAGCGCCCATCCGCACCAGCTCGGGCACGTGGCGGAAGCGATTTTCAAAGATCGTCTCGGTCACCCGCGAACGGCCTCTGGCCAGCAGCAGCATTGCCATCAGCTGCGCCTGCATGTCGGTGGCAAGGCCCGGATAGGGCGCAGTTTCGATCTCGATGCCACGCAGACCATCCCCGCTGGCGACCTTCAGGCCATCCCTGGTTGCCGTGACCATGACTCCAGCGGCCCGCAGGGCATCGATGGTGGCGCCCATGTCGCCGGCGTCTGCCCCGACCAGTTCGACCTCGCCGCCGGTGATCGCCGCGGCGCAGGCATAGGAACCGGCCTCGATACGGTCGGGCATCACGGTGTAGGTGGCCCCGTGCAGATGGGGGACCCCTTCAATCTCGAGGCGGTCGGTGCCGATCCCGTCGATGCGGGCGCCCATTGCCACCAGGCACTTGCACAGATCGATGATCTCGGGCTCACGCGCGGCATTCTCGAGGCAGGAGGAGCCCCGGGCCAGCACGGCGGCCATCAGCGCATTTTCCGTCGCGCCGACGCTGACGATCGGGAAACGGTAGCGGCCACCGCCCAGCCCCCCCTTGGCGGTCGCCTTGATATAGCCGGCGGCGACTTCGATGCTGGCGCCCAGGGCCTGCAGGGCCTGCAGATGCAGATCGATCGGCCGTCCGCCGATGGCGTCGCCACCGGGCAGCCACACGGTGGCTTCGCCGGCGCGGGCCAGCAGCGGCCCGAGCACGAGGAACGAGGCGCGGATCTTCCTGACGATATCGAAGGGCGCAACGGTGGAGGTGATGCGATTGGCGCGCACCGTCATGACCCGGCCGAATTCCTCCGGGCTGGTGCCCTCGATGGTGGTGGACAGCCCATGGTTGTTGAGGAGGTGACCGAAGGTGTCGACGTCGGCCAGCCGGGGCAGGTTCCTGAGGGTCAGCGGCTCATGGGTGAGCAGCGCACACGGCATCAGCGTGAGCGCGGCGTTCTTGGCGCCGGAAATCTGGATACGGCCATTGAGACGGCGGCCACCGCGGATGACGATCTGGTCCATGCCGCTTCATTAGCGCGCACTTGTCGCAGGCGCCACTGGCCGGCGCAGCGACAGCGTATAGACCGCCAGCCCGGCCCAGATGCAGCAAAAGGCCGCCAGCCGCGCCGGATCGAGCACCTCGCCGAACAGCAGCACCGCTTCCAGCAGCACCATGGTGGGCGCCACATATTGCATGAGGCCAAGCGTCGAAAGCTGCAGCCGGCGCGCCGCGATGCCGAACAGCATGAGCGGCACCGCCGTCGCAATGCCGCCCATTGCCAGCGTGAACAGGGTGACGGGCGGCCAGCCAGTGATGCCCTGCGGCGTGCCGGCGATCCAGATCGCGGCGACGGGCGCCAGCATCAGCGTTTCGAGGAACAGCCCGGTGGCGGCATCAACCGCCGCCTTCTTGCGGATGAGGCCATAGACACCGAAGGACAGCGCCAGAGCGATGGCAACCAGCGGCAATGATCCGCGCTCGATGGTGAGCACCGCCACGCCAAGCGCTGCCAACGCGACCGCCAGCCATTGCAGGCGCCCCAGCCGCTCCCCCAGCAGCGCGACGCCGAACAGCACCGAGACCAGCGGGTTGATGAAATAGCCCAGCGAGGTGTCGATTGCATGGCCGGCCAGGATCGCCCAGGTGTAGACCAGCCAGTTGATGGCGATGCAGATGGCCGAGGCAAACAGCAGGGCCAGCAGGCGCGGCTGGCGCATCGCCTCGCGCACCCGGCCCCAGCCCTTCAGCACCGAGATCAGCCCCACCACCACCAGCACCGACCACAATATGCGGTGGGCCAGCACGTCGGCCGCCGGCACGCCCTGCAGCAGCCTGAGATAGAAGGGCAGCACGCCCCAGATCAGATAGGCGCCCATGCCGGCAAAAAAGCCGATGCGGGTTTCAGAAGGCGCGGAGGCAGTCACCGGCCAGCGTTAGACGGCAAATGCGCCGCGCGCCAGCCCCGGTCGGCACATGGCTGCCCTACAGCTTGGGCAGCGTCACGCCCTTCTGGCCCATGTACTTGCCGGCGCGGTCAGCATAGCTGACCTCGCAGGGTTCATTGCCCTTCAGGAACAGGAACTGGCAGGCGCCTTCGTTGGCATAGATTTTTGCCGGCAACGGCGTGGTGTTGGAGAATTCCAGCGTGACATGGCCTTCCCAGCCCGGCTCCAGCGGGGTCACGTTCACGATGATGCCGCAGCGGGCATAGGTGGACTTGCCCAGGCAGATCACCAGCACGTCTCTGGGCACGCGGAAATATTCGACCGTGCGGGCCAGCGCGAAGCTGTTCGGCGGGATCACGCACACGTCGGTCTTGCGGTCGACGAAGCTGTTGGCGCTGAAGTCCTTGGGGTCCACCACCGCCGAATCGACGTTGGTGAAGATCTTGAACTCGTCGGCCACCCTTGCGTCATAGCCATAGCTCGACAGGCCATAGGAGATGCAGCCATCGCGCGTCTGGCGCTCCACGAAGGGTTCGATCATGCCCGTCGATTGGGCCTGCTCGCGGATCCAGCGGTCTGACAGGATGGACATGAGTGGCCCCTAGTGACCTTTTATGTGCAGAACGCAAATGAGGGTGAACAGCCGGCGCGCGGTGTCGAAATCGACCAGTGCGCGGCTTTCCAGCCGTTCCTTGAGCAGTTCGGCAGCATCATTGTGGATGCCGCGGCGCGCCATGTCGATGGTCTCGATCTGCTGCGGGCTGGCCTGGCGGATGGCCTGATAATAGCTGTCGCAGATGGCGAAATATTCCCGGATGGTGCGCCGGAAAGGCGACAAGGCCACCTGGAAGGCATCCACCTCGAGGTCATCGCTGTTCCGCACCGTAACGTCGAGCCGGCCATCCTCCACGCCAAGCAGCAGCTTGTAGGGGCCATGGTGGCCAGCGTCGGCGGCGGCCAGCGGCTTGAACTCGTTGCCTTCGAGCAGGTCGAAGATGGCCACCCGGCGTTCCTGCTCGATGTCGGCATTGCGCCACAGGATGGTGCGCTCATCCAGCTTGATGTCGATCAGGCGGTAATCGACTGTCATGGTGCCACCGCCGGGAAGGCGTTCACCAGGCGCGCCAGCGCATCGCGCACCGGCTGCAGATCCTCGTCCTGCGTCTTGCCCAGTCGCACCACCACCAGGCGCCTCGACGGCACGACGATCACATACTGGCCAAGATGGCCGATGGCGGCAAAGGCATCGGCCGGGCCGGCGCGCCAGAACAGGTCCTCGTCCTTGCCGTCCACCGGCTTGCGATTGAGCCAGAACTGGCCGCCATAACCGGGGTTGGTGGGCGAAGGGGTCGTGACAAACGTCACCCAGTCCGGCCGTACCACCTGCACGCCGGCGACCACGCCGCGATCGAGATACATCTGCCCGAAGGCCGCCCAGTCGCGCGCCGTGGCGTGGCACAGCGAGCCACCATAGAAATTTCCGGCCGGATCGAATTCGCACAGCAGGCTGGCCATGCCGGCCGGTGCCGCCAGGCGTTCGTTGATGAAGGTGCGCACGGCACGGCGGCGCTGGTCGGGCGTCGCCTTCGGGCCAGCCACGAAATCGCTGACGAGGCGCGCCAAAATGTGGCTGGTCAGCGTGTTGTACTGAAAGCGCGTGCCCGGCGGCACCTCGGCGGGTTCGGCCACCGCGGCCTTGTAGATGTCCGCCGACGTGTCGGCGAACAGCGCGCGGTTGGTGTCGGACCGTTCCGGCGCCGGGCCGGCTTCGAGATGCTTCACGCCCGACGCCATGTGCAGAAGCTGGCGCAGGGTGGTCCTGCCGCGCGGGTCATCACGCCATTCCGGCACCGGCGCCGGCGTGTCGAGTTCCAGCCGGCCATCGCCGACCAACTCGCCAATCAGTGTTGCCGTGATCGACTTCGCCATCGACCAGCTGATCAGCCGGGTGCCGGGGCCGATGCCGCTGCCATAGCGTTCATAGAGGCGCTTGCCATCCTGCAGCACGATCAGCGCGCGGGTTTCCGCAAGCGCCGGATCGGTGAAGAAGGCATCGGCCGCCGGCAGGGCGGAGGCCGGGGCGGTGGCCGGGATTCGGGCCGGGGCGGCAACCGGTGCCGTGGGCTGGGCAAGCAGACAAGCGGCCGGCAGCCCCGTGAGGGCCAGCAACAGGCTTGATAGCGCCAAGGTCTTCTTGCACCCTTGCATTGAACCTCTCTGCTAAAGGCCCTGCCCCCATGCTGGCAAGTGAGACACTTGACCCCCAGGTGCCGCCGCCCGCGCCGCCCTCCCCACCGGCGCGGCGGCGCTGGCTGATCTGGGCCCCGGTGCTGCTGCTCTGCCTCGCTGCCGGCGGCTGGCTGGGGTTGCGATATTCCACCACCGGCCGGCAGGCGGCGCTGGCCACCGGCTATATCGCCCATGTCACCTGTTCGTGCCGCTTCGTGGGCGGCCGCGACATGGCCAGTTGCGACACTGATCGCGAACCGGGCACGGAGGCCGTGACGGTGACGGAAGACAGTACGAACCGCGCCATCACCGCGCGCGTGCCGCTGCTGGCCAGCCGCACCGCACGCTTTGATCCCGAATATGGCTGTACGCTCGACCCGCCCTAGAGCCAGCGCCCCTAGAGCCACCCTCTCCAGCGGAAGAAGGCATAGGGCAGGATGGCGACCAGCAGCATGATGGCAAGCGCCATCGGATAGCCCAGGGTCCAGCCCAGTTCAGGCATGTGCGCGAAGTTCATGCCATAGACGCCGGCGACGAGCGTGGGCGGCAGGAACACGAGGCTGGCCACCGAGAAGATCTTCTGCACTGCCGTCTGTTCGATGCTGATCAGGCCCAGTGTTGCATCGAGCAGGAAGGTGAGGTTGGCGCCGATGAAGCTGGCCTGGTCGGTAAGGCTGGCCAGGTCCCGGATCTGGGTCTTGATCTGGGCGGCAAGGCCGGCGTCCTTCGGGGCCGCAAACTGCAGGAACGACAGAGCGCGGGTCAGCGATACCGCCGATTCGCGCGCCTTTGACAACGAATCCTGCGCAGCGCCCAACCGGGTCAGCAGCGCCTGCAGGGCAAGGTTGGAGCGGCGCTGCTGGCGGCCTGCCGCGCTGGGATCGGCGCGGCGGAAGGTGGCGCGGCTGATCGTGTCCACCTCGCGGCCGATATGCTCGATGCCGTCAGCCAGCCGATCGACAATGGTGTCGATCAGCGCCATCAGCGCTCCAAGGGGGCCGCTGCACAGGTCCGGGTTGCGCGTCGCCTGCGCCGCGAAGCGCTCAAAGCTCTTCACCTCCTGATAGCGCACAGTCACCAGGTGGCGCGGGCCGACGACGAAGCTCACCGCGCAGGTTTCGGCATGTTCGGCCATGATGCCGGTGGCCAGCGTGACCGTCATCACGGTGACGCCAGCCTCGATATAGAGCCGGCTGGAGGTCTCGATCTCGGCCATGTCGTCGGCGGTGGGCACGTCGATGCCCAGTGACGCCTCCACCAGCGCCTCCTCGGCCTCGGTGGGGTTGACGAGATCGATCCACACCGCGTCGGCCGGCAACGGCTCGGCGTCGGCCAGCACGCGATTGCCGGTGGCGGTGAACAGGCGCAGCATCAGGCGCGATAGTGGCGAATTTGCAGGCCCAATGTAACCCCTTGGCGCGGCCATGCGAACAGGTGATGATTGCTCATGGCCACCGCTGCTCCACCTGTGCCCGCCGACCAGCCGGCACCTCCTCCGGCGCCCGCGTCACGCCGCGTGCTGCGCCATTCGCTGCTCGTGCGGCTGACGCACTGGACCAATGCGCTGGCCATCTTCTTCCTGCTGATGACCGGGCTCAACATCTTCGGCGCCCACCCGCGCCTTTATTGGGGGCATGCCGGCTCGGTGGACCAGGTGGAGCGGCAATGGCTGCAGATGGGCGCGTCCGGCAGCGCGGCGCGCCTGCGCGGCTGGGTGGACGTGGGCGACCGGCGCTTCGACACGACGGGCCTCCTTGGCGCTTCGGAAAGCCCGAAGGGGGCGCCCAGCATCGTCGCCTTCCCGCATTGGGCGACGCTGCCGGCGATGCGCGATCTCGCGACGGCACGGACCTGGCATTTCTTTTTCGCCTGGGTTCTGATCCTCAATGGGCTGATGTGGCTGGGCTATGGCCTCGTTTCGGGCCGGATCGGGCGGGAAATCCTGCCCAGCCTCGCGCAACTGCGCCCGGCCCACCTGTGGCACGACATCGTGGAGCACGCGAAGCTCAACTTTCCCAAGGGCGAGGCGGCGCTGTCCTATGAAGTGCTGCAGCGCCTGGCCTATGCCGGGGTGGCGCTGGTGCTGATCCCGGTGGTGATCCTCACCGGCATGGCGATGTCGCCGGGGCTGAACGCAGCCTTCCCCTTCCTCGACGCGCTGTGGGGCGGGCGGCAATCGGCGCGATCGGTGCACTTCATCGCCATGGCGGCCATCGCCGGCTTCATGGCGCTGCACCTGGCCCTCGTGCTGCTGTCCGGCCCGGTGCGCCAGATCGGCGCCATGATCACCGGCCGCATGACGATCGGAGGCGGCAAATGATCGCCCGCCGCCAACTGCTGGGCGCACTGCCCGCCGGGCTGCTGCTGTCCGGCTGCGATGCGCTCACCAAGGTCGATACGCTCAAGGCCGTGGTCAAGTCGGGCGAACAGGCGACTTATCGCTGGCAACGCCTCGTTGGCCGCGACGGACTGGCGCGCGAGTTTTCCGCGGCCGATCTGTCGCCGGTGTTCAAAGTCAACGGCACCAGGCGGCCGACCAACTCCGAATGGCAGGCCCTGGAAGCGGGCGGTTTTGCCGACTGGCGGTTGCGCGTGTCGGGGCTGGTCAAAAAGGAACTCGCGCTGTCGATGGCAGATCTGGCCAGCCTGCCGCAGCGCACCCAGATCACCCGGCACGATTGCGTGGAAGGCTGGAGCGCCATCGGCCAGTGGACGGGGCCGCAACTTGCCAACGTGCTGAAGGCCGCCGGTCTGCGGGATGGCGCGCGCTACATCGTCTTCCTGTGCGCCGATGATTATGGCGGCGAGGCCTCCAAGGGCGGGCTGCAATCGTCGAGCCGCTATTATGAAAGCATCGACCTTGTCGACGCCTTCCACCCGCAGACCATATTGGCCCACAGCCTCAACGGCCAGAAGCTGGGCGCCGGCCACGGCGCGCCCCTGCGGCTCAGGGTGGAGCGCCAGCTCGGCTACAAGCAGGCGAAGTATCTGATGCAGATCGTGGTCGCCGACAGCCTGGCACCGTTCGGGCAGGGCAATGGCGGCTACTGGCCAGACCGCGGCTATGAATGGTATGCGGGGATCTGACTTTGGCTGAGCGGGTCCATCGCCCGCCGCATCAATGCTGGTGCGCCGGGGCCGCAAACAGGATCAGTTCGACCCGATCGTTCCCGTCGACATAGGCATCATGGCCGGGCGGAATTTCGAAGAAATCGCCGGGCCTGATCCACGTTTCCATCCCGCTGTCGATCATTCGGACCACCAGCGTTCCGGACAGCGAATAACCGGTGTGATGGGCAGGACAACTGTCGGGGTGACCAAGCAGTGGCTTTTCATCCTTTGCCCAAGTCCAGCCCGGTTCGAAAACCGCATGCATGCCTGTGGAACCGGTGCTCGACATGCCAATGATCCGAATACCGCCAGCCTTCTCCATGTCGAGAACACTGTCGGGCGTGTCGAACCGACGGACTTCAATTGCAGCGGCCATGATTTCATCCCCCTGGTAACCAGTCGGTTCCCGACAACCTGTACGCTCCACTTTTCGGCTATTCGCAACAATATTCGCTCTGGCCGCCTCACGCCGGCGGGATTTCACCCAGCGAGGCCGGGTCGGGCGCATTGAAATCGATGGCGCCGCGGATGATGCTGTCCGCCCCGTCCATCATGTCGCCGCTGCAGATCTGCAGGTCCAGCCGTTCGAGGTCGCGGCGGCGATATTCGGCCTCGATCGCCTCGATTATCGTGTCGGGCGTGCCCAGCACGGCCAGCGCCTCGCGCCCCAGCCTGACCGCGCTGTCCCAGGTCTCGCGCACCACGACGTCTAGGCCCGCCTGGCGCAGGGCAATGGTGTGGGTGCGATCATAGGCCCGCGCGATGATGGGGAGGTCGGGCCATTCGGTGCGGATCGGCGCCAGCACCGCCTTGGGATCCCACTGGCCGTCGTGCGCGAGTACCAGCAGCGCCGCCCGGTCGATCCCGGCGGCGCGCAAGATGTCGAGCCGCGTGCCATCGCCCCAGAACACTGTGTTGCCGAAGCGCGCGGTCACGTCGATCAATTCGGCATCCAGATCGATGGCAGTGATCGCTGCCCCGCGTGCCCGCAGCATCTGGGCGATCACCTGCCCCACCCGGCCGCTGCCGACGAGCACGACATGGCCGCCATGGCCCTGGGTGCCGGCGGTTTCGGGCCCATCGCGGCTGTCATCGCTGGCATCGGGGATGGTGAACAGCCGGCCGGCGAGGCGGAACAGCAAAGGCGTCAGCGCCATCGAGATGGTGACAACGGCGCCGAACAGCTGGGCGGCCGAATGGGTGATGAGGAGGCCGCGCTCCGCCTCGGCAAACAGCACGAAGCCGAACTCGCCGCCCTGGGCGAGCAGCAGACCCATCTTGATGGCGCGACCCCATTCGGTGCCAAAGCCGCGCGCCAACACGGCGATCACGGCGGTCTTCACCGTCATCACCCCCACCACCAGCGCCGCGATCAGGAGCCAGTTGGCGGCGACGACGCCCAGATCAAGGCTCATGCCGATGGCAATGAAGAACAGGCCCAGCATGAGGCCGCGGAACGGCTCGATGTCGGATTCCAGCGCGTGACGATAGGGCGATTCGGCCAGCATCACGCCGGCCACGAAGGCGCCCAACGCCATGGACAGCCCCAGGCTGGCCATGAGCAACGCACTGCCCAGCACGGAGAGCAGCGCGGCGGCCACGAACGCCTCGCGCGCGCCCAGCGTGCCGATGATACGGAACAGGCGCGGCAGCACCCAGCGCCCCACCGCCACCAGGAAGGCGAGCGCGCCCAGCGTTTTCGCCGCCATCACCCAGCCCGGCTCGGGGTTGGCCACCGGCGCGCGGGACAGGGCAGCGATCACGGTCAGGAGAGGCACGATGGCGAGATCCTGGAACAGCAGCATGGCAAAGCTGCGCTCCCCGAACGGGGTCGCCGCCAGTTGGCGCTCGTTCAATAGCTGCATGACCAGCGCGGTGGACGAGAGGCCGAGCGGCAGGCCGACAACCAGCGCGGCTTCCCAGGTGAGGCTGGTCAGCGCCAGGAGCAGCCCGGTGAGGGCCAGCCCGCACAGGATCACCTGCGCCGCGCCAAGGCCGAAAATGTCGCGCCGCAGGGCCCACAACCGCGACGGCTGCAGTTCCAGCCCGATCACGAACAGCAGCAGCACCACGCCGAACTCGGCAAAATGCAGCGTCTGCTCGGCATTGCCGACAAGACCCAGAACGGAGGGGCCGATCAGGATGCCGGCGGCCAGATAACCCAGCACCGCGCCCAGCCGGAAGCGCACGAACAGCGGCACCAGCACCACGGCGGCGGCGAGATAGACCACCACGTCACGCAGCAGCGTGGGCGCGGCCCCGGAGACCTCTGCTGCGTTCAAGCGGCGGCCTGCCCGGCCTCGGCCAACGCCGCCAGCACGGCATCGAGCGGCAGCAGGATCGATGGGTGGCGGGCGCGGTGGGCGCGCGCCGGGGCGAACATGTCCCAGCCCTCGGGCGCCTCGGCCTGCCGGCCAGCGAGGAATTCGGCGAGCGCCTGGCGGGTGCTGGCCACTGCGGCTGCATCCATGCCCGGCACACGCTCCAGGGCCACGGCTGCGGACGCCTGGCCCAGCGTGCAGGCGCGCGACGCATCGAGACCAATCGCGGTGATGGTGCCGCTGGGGCCGAGCTGGATGTCGGCAACGATCTTGCTGCCGCACACCGGGGAGACGCGGGTGGCGCTGCCATCGGCCGCCGCCAGCCGCGCCGGCACTTCGCCGGCCAGCTTCAGGCGCAGGATGGCGGCATTGTAGAGCGTGTCTGACATGGCATGCACTCTACTGGCGCAGCGGCGCCGGCGATAGCGGCGAAACGCCCGAGCCGTGTGGCTCAGGCCGGGCAGCTCAAGCGCGGCGCCAGGTCGTGCCGGCCGGCCCATCCTCGAGGCTGATGCCCTCTGCCGCCAGCTGGTCCCGGATGCGGTCGGACTCGGCCCAGTTCTTCGCCTGGCGGGCGGCGACGCGCGCGGCCACCAGCGCATCGATGCGCGCCGCATCACCATCATGGCTGCCGCGTGCCTCGGCGGCACTGCGGCTGCGTTCGGCGGCCAGTGACGGCAGGCCGAGGAAGCTGAGCGCACCCAGCAGCGCCTCGCGGTCGGCCTCGATGGCGGCAATGGCG
>NZ_WMHO01000078.1 GCF_010994245.1 Sandarakinorhabdus rubra | reverse complement strand
GCCCGCCTGTCGAACAGCGGCCATGCCGGCACGCTGGCCTTCGAGATGAGTGACGGGTCGGATCGGCTGGTTACCAACTGCGGCGGCCGGCGCGGGCTGGAGCGCAGCACGGCCGGGCCATTGGCGCCGGCGCTGGCCAGCGGCCTCGCTACCACGGCGGCGCATTCGACGTTGGTGATCGCCGACACCAATTCCACCCGTATCCGCGACGACGGCACCCTGGGCGCCGGCGTGGAAGAGGTGACCGTGGCCGCCCGCACGAACGCCGAGGGCCAGTTGCTGGAGGCCAGCCACAATGGCTATGCCCGGCGACTGGGCCTGCTGGTGCGGCGGCGGCTGTTCCTGGCTGGCGATGGCAGCGAACTGGCCGGCGAGGACACGATCGAGGCTGCACCTGCGCGGCTGTTCGCCCGGCGCAGCGAGCGCGGCTTCGACGTGCGTTTCCATCTGGGCGCCGGCGTTTCGGCAACCCCCACCGCCGACGGGCTGGGCGCCCTCATGAAGACGGCGGGGGGGCGCATCTGGGCGTTCAAGACGCGCATCACGGCCGGCGAGGGACGGCTGCTGATCGAGCCCTCGCTATGGGTGGATGGCAACGGCGTGATCCACCGGACCCAGCAGCTGGTGATCAGCGGCCGGACCGACAGATGCGCCGCTGACATCCACTGGAGCTTCACCCGCGCCAGCAAATAGCGGCCAGCGTTTCAGGGCAGCGTTTCTGGCCATCGTTTCTGGGCTGACAGGCCGGCGCCAAGCCGCTAGGCGGACGCCGCACACAGACATCACCGCCGCCATCCCTGCCTGAGGGGCCCGCCACCATGACCGATCTCGTTCCCATCCGCCGCGCCCTCCTGTCGGTGTCCGACAAGGCCGGGCTGGAACCGCTGGCGGCGGCGCTGGCGGCGCATGGAGTGGAGCTGGTGTCAACCGGCGGCACGGCGGCGGCGCTGCGGGCGCTGGGCCATGCGGTGAAGGACGTGGCCGAGCTGACCGGCAGCCCGGAGATGATGGACGGTCGGGTAAAGACGCTGCACCCGCGCGTGCACGGCGGCCTGCTGGCGTTGCGCGACAACCCCGAGCATGTCGCCGCCATGCAGGCCCACGGCATCGGCGCCATCGACCTGGCGGTGATCAACCTCTACCCGTTTGCCGCCACCGTGGCCAAGGGCGCCCCGCGCGAGGACATCATCGAGAATATCGACATCGGCGGCCCCGCCATGGTCCGCTCGGCCGCCAAGAACCATGATTCCGTCGCCATCCTGACCAGCCCCGATCAGTATGACGGGTTCATCGCCGCGCTGAACGGCAACGCCGGCGCCACCCCGCTGGCCCTGCGCCGCCAGCTCGCCGCTGCCGCCTTCGCCCACACCGCCGCCTATGATGCCGCCGTGGCCAGCTGGTTCGCCTTTGCCGACCAGGGCGAACAGTTCCCGGCCGTGCTGCCCCTGGCGCTCAGCCACAAGGAGACGCTGCGCTATGGCGAGAACCCGCACCAGCAGGCCGCGCTCTACCTGCCGCAGGGCAGGCCCCATGGCCTCGCCGCGGCGCGCCAGCTGCAGGGCAAGGAGCTCAGCTACAACAATCTGAACGATGCCGATGGCGCGCTCGACCTGATCGCCGAGTGGCGCGACAGCGGTCCGGCCTGCGCCATCATCAAACACGCCAATCCGTGCGGCGTCGCCACCGGCACCACCCTCGCCGATGCCTACAAGAAGGCCTTCGACTGTGACCCGGTATCGGCCTTTGGCGGCATCATCGCGGTCAACCAGCCGCTCGACGGCCCCACCGCCGAGGCCATCACCGGCATCTTCACCGAAGTGGTGATCGCGCCCGGTGCCGACGAGGACGCGCTGAGCATCTTCGCCGCCAAGAAGAATCTGCGCCTGCTGATCGCCGAACTGCCCGATCCGCGCCGGTCGGGGCTGATGCTGAAACCGATCTCGGGCGGCATGCTGGTGCAGAGCCGGGACAATGGCGCCGTGCTGCGGGCCGATTGCCAGGTGGTGACGAAGCGCGCGCCCACCGAGGCCGAATGGGCCGACCTGATGTTTGCCTGGACCGTGGCACGGCACGTGAAATCCAACGCCATTGTCTATGCCAATGGCGGCGCCACGGCGGGCATCGGCGCCGGCCAGATGAGCCGGCTCGATTCCACCCGCATCGCCGCAAGGAAGGCCATCGATGCGGCCGAGACTGCCGGCTGGCCGCAGCCGAGGACCATCGGTTCCTGCGTCGCCTCCGACGCCTTCTTCCCCTTCCCCGACGGACTGATTGCCGCGGCCGAAGCCGGCGCCACCGCCATCATCCAGCCCGGCGGCTCGATCCGCGACAAGGACGTGATCGCGGCGGCCGACGAGCGCGGGCTGGCGATGGTCTTCACGGGAATGCGCCACTTCCGGCATTGAGGACTCGCATCCACTTGAGGATGCGAGCCTGACGACAATGGCCGCGCCGCTGTCCTCGCGCTTGCGGGAGGGGCCGGGCGTCGGGCATCTCGCCTAAGGTCTCGCCCGGAGGTCACCATGCTCGATCGTATCCGCCACGCCCTCGAAACCAGCCTGGCTGCCGGCAATATTCCGGGCGCCGTCGCCGTGGTCGGCAACAGCGCCGGCACCATTGGCGAAGTGACGGTGGGCACCAAGGGACCGGGCGGACCGCCGCTGGCACAGGACGACCTGTTCCAGATCGCATCGATGACCAAGGCGCTGGCCAGCGTGGCGTCAATGCAGCTGGTGGAACAGGGCCGGCTGGCGCTGGATGAGGACATCGGCACCTCGCTACCGGCGCTCGCCAACCCGCAGGTGCTGGAAGGCTTTGATGATGGCGGCAAACCGGTCACCCGCCCCGCCGCCGGCCCAATCACCCTGCGGCAGCTGCTCACCCATACCTCGGGGCTCGGCTATGAGTTCATGTCGGCCGAGCTGACCCAGTGGCGCCAGTACAACCCGGCGGCGCCCGGCACGCTGGCCAGCATCCAGCTGCCGCTGCTCGCCGATCCCGGCACCCGCTGGATCTATGGCGTCTCCACCGACTGGGTGGGGCTGGCGGTGGAGGCGGCCTCCGGCATGACGCTGGGCGACTGGCTGGCCCGCCATGTCACCGGGCCATTGCGCATGTCCGACACCAGCTTTGCCTTCGACGACGCGGTGAAGGCGCGGCTGGTGCCGCTGCATGCCCGCCTGCCCGATGGCAGCCTGGCGGCCTTTCCGGTGCATTTCGGCGGCGGCGAGAAGGCCGAGTTCCAGAGCGGCGGCGGCGGCTTGATCTCCACCGCGCGCGATTATCTGCATTTCTGCCGCATGATCCTGAACCGGGGCCAGCTGAACGGCGCCCGCATCCTGAAGCCCGAAACCGTGATCGACATGTCCACCAACCAGGTGACGATGCCAGCGGGCCGCCTGGTCACCAACCTGCCGGGCTTCAGCAGCGACACCGATCTGTTCCCCGGCATGGATTGCGGCTGGGGGCTTGGCTTCCTGATCAACCCGGAACCCGGCCCCGATGGCCGCGCCGCCGGCAGCCTGGCGTGGAGCGGCATCGCCAACAGCTATTACTGGATCGACCCGGAAAACGACATCGCCGCGGTGATCTGCATGCAGCACCTGCCCTTCGGCGAGCAGGCCGCGCTGGACGTGCTGAACGCCTTCGAGCGGGCGGTGTACGGGATCTAGCGGAGCCGCAGCCGGATCGAGGCGGCGTGGGCGGCCAGCCCTTCCACGTCGGCAATCGCCGCGCCGGCCGGGCCGATGGCAGCAAGTCCCCGTGGCCCGCAATCGAGGAAGGTGGTGCGCTTCATGAAATCCGCCACCGAGAGGCCAGAGGCAAAGCGCGCCCGCCGCCCGGTGGGCAGCACATGGTTCGGCCCGGCGAGATAGTCGCCCGCCGCCTCCGGCGTGTGGCGGCCGAGGAACACCGAGCCGGCATGGC
The DNA here is from genome assembly GCF_010994245.1 of Sandarakinorhabdus rubra. Taxonomy (GTDB): domain Bacteria; phylum Pseudomonadota; class Alphaproteobacteria; order Sphingomonadales; family Sphingomonadaceae; genus Sandarakinorhabdus; species Sandarakinorhabdus rubra. Next base: position 7,287 of record NZ_WMHO01000078.1, on the reverse strand, counting down.
GCATGCGCTGGAACAGCCAGTCCGGATCATCGACCATCAGTTCGGCATGTTCGGGCGCCAGGGCATCGAGCAGCGGCAGCGCATCGGCGAGGTCGCCGATCGTGATGATGGCGCCGAAGTTGCGCCACGACGCACCGGCGACGGCCGCGGTTGACAGGGTTTCGAGCTGGCGCGCCACGGCCGTTTCCACCGCATCGGCCTCGGCGGCTGACGTGGTGATGAGGATGGACTGCGCCACCGGATCATGCTCGGCCTGGGCAAGGAGATCGGCGGCGATCCAGTCCGGATTCGAGCCGCCGTCCGACACGATCACCACCTCCGATGGCCCGGCCACCATGTCGATGCCGACCGTGCCATAGAGCTGGCGCTTGGCCTCGGCGACGAAGGCGTTGCCCGGCCCGGTGATCACGTCCACCTTCGGAATGCGGCCCGTGCCGAAGGCGAGCGCGGCAATGGCTTGGGCGCCGCCCACCCGGAACACGCGGGACACGCCGGCGACGCGCGCGGCGGCGAGCACCAGCGGGTTGATCGCGCCATCGGGTGTCGGTGTCACCATCACCAGATCGCGCACGCCGGCCACCACGGCGGGAATGGCGTTCATCAGCACGGACGACGGATAGGCGGCCCGCCCGCCCGGCACATAGAGGCCGGCGGCATCCACCGGCGTCCAGCGCACGCCGGTGCGCACGCCGGCGGTGTCAACGGCGTCGTTGCCCACCGGCTTCTGGCGCTCGTGGAAATCGCGGATGCGCGTGGCCGCCAGATCGAGCGCGGCGCGCAGGTCGGGCGACAGGCCGGCGAGTGCCGCGTCCATCTCGGCCGCCGTCAACTCCCAGCCGGCGGCATCCAGCTGCACCCGGTCGAAGCGTGCGGTGAGTTCGGCGACCGCCGCATCGCCGCGCGCCTTCACATCGGCGATGATGCCGGCAACCGTGGCAGACACATCGGCGGCATCGTCGCGCTTGGCATCGACCAGCGCTGCAAAGGCCGCGGCAAACTCCGGCGCGCGCGCGTCAAGCCGCTGCGGCATCGGCATTTTCCGTGAGGTCGCGCAGCGCGTTGATGATGGTCACCACGCGGCTGTCGGTCTTGAAGGCGGCACGGTTGGCGATCAGCCGGCTGCTGATCTCGGCAATCACCTCGACCTCGACCAGGCCATTCTCGGCCAGCGTCTTGCCGGTCGAAACCAGGTCCACAATGCGGCTCGACAGGCCGACGAGCGGCGCCAGCTCCATCGCGCCGTTCAGTTTGATCACCTCGGCCTGGAGGCCGCGCGCGGCGAAGTGCCGGCGGGTCAGCGCCGGATATTTGGTCGCCACCCGCACGTGGGAGAGGCGCGAGAGATCGGGGTCCAGCGCCGCCGGCTGCGCCACCGACAGGCGGCACCTGCCGATACCCAAATCAACCGGCGCATAGATTTCGGAGAAATCGAACTCCATCAGCACGTCGTTGCCGGCGATGCCCAGCTGCGCCGCGCCAAAGGCCACGAAGGTCGCCACATCGAAGCTGCGCACCCGGATCACCCGCACGTCATCGCGGGAGGTCGCAAAGGTTAGCTTGCGGCTGTTCTCGTCCGAAAAATCCGGTTCCGGTACGATGCCGATACGCGCCAGCAGCGGCAGCGCCTCCTTGAGGATGCGGCCCTTGGGCAGCGCGAGGGTGATCGGCGGTTGCATGTCGGCGCGGGCCATAGCGCGGGCGGGCGCAAAACGCCACCGCAGTCACGTCGCACCGGTTCAGTTCGGGGGGTTGTGCTTCTCCAGGAAGGCCACCAGCGCTTCCAGCATGGCAATGCGGGTGACGGGGCGGCTCAGCCAATGGTCCTCGCCGGCGAGTTCCAGGACCTCCACGGGCTTTCCGGCCTTCCGCATCGCATCGGCCATCGCCCGGCTCTGGGCGATCGGCACCACCGTGTCGTCCTTGCCGTGGATCAACTGCAGCGGCACGCTCACCCGACCGGCGAGCAGGGCAGGCGAATAGGCATCGACTGACCGGTCGGTCACACTGCTGGCGCCCATGAACCGCTGCCAGAAGCGCAGGGTAAGTGTGTTGCTATCGCCCGCCTCGCGGCGTTCGGACGCCAGCATGCGCCGCAAATCGGAGATGCCGGCAATCGCCGATGCACAGCGATAGACGCCCTGTTCCACGGTCACGCCGGCCATCGCGGCATAGCCGCCGTAGGAGGCGCCGACAATGCAGACCCGCCCGGTATCCACCGTGCCTTCACCGACCAGGTGGCGCACGCCGTCGGAAAGGTCGGTCTGCATCTTGCGGCCCCACTGGCCATAGCCGGCTTCGAGAAGGGTGGTGCTGAAGCCATCGGAGCCACGAAACTGCGGTTGCAGCACGGCGTAGCCACGGCTGGCCAGTGCCTGCGCCCACCAATCGAACCCCGGCACGTCACGCGATGCCGGCCCGCCATGCGGCAATACAATGAGCGGCAGGCCCTTGGGCGCGCGACCGCGCGGCAGGGTGAGATAGGCCGGAATGGCCAGCCCATCGGCCGCCTTGTAGGTGAAGCTCTTCACCGGGCTGAGCTGCTCTGGCCCCAGCCCGGTATAGACGTCGACCATGAATTCGGCGCGGCCGCTGGCCCGGTCCAGCGTCCACAGCGACAGGCCGTTCGTTGGCCCGTCCACTTCGAGCATGGCGGTCTTGCGGTCCGCGCTCCAGCTGGCCAGCCGCACCTGCTCGCCGGGGAAGGCCTTGGCGATGGCGCGCCACAGCGCCTGATCTGCTGGCGAGAAGAAGCGATAGTCGCTGCGGTCCAGCCCGGTATCGACCGTGGCGATCACCGTCTTGCTGACCCGGTCGAGGACCACCCGGTCCCCGGCCAGTTCGGGATGCGGCCCGGTGAGGGTGCCATCGGCGAGATTCAGTTCAAAGTCAGCGCCACCCTCGGCCTGCCTGCGATTGATCAGCAACGTGCCGGGGCTGCGCCCGAACGAGATCAGGCTGGGTGGATCCTGCAGGGCCTTTTCCGCATAGAGCCGGGTGAGGCGTCCGTCGCGGGCGCCGAACAGGCTCCATTGGCCGGACTCCTGATCATAATCGACCCGGGCCGCAGGGCGGCCATCGGGGCCGACCAGCCAGTCGACCGTGTACACGTTGCCGCTTTCGACAATGCGGGACGTCATGGACTTCAGGTTGACTTCGAACAGCGAAATCACTCCGCGCGTGCCCTTGAACTCCCAGCCGGGCACGAACACGAATGGCTTGCCATCGCGCAGCACGTCGGTGGGCGCGCCGGCTGCCACATTCATCGCATTCTCGATGCCGCCCAGCAGGGGCCGCCAGCGCTTGTCCTTCGCGAGATCGAGCGCGAGCAGCTGAAACCACTCGCCCTTGGCACCAAAGTTGAGGTTGGTCACCGCCGTCGTCGTGGAGATGGTGACGACAACATGATCGTTGCCCACCCACATGACGTTGCGCAGCTTGGCCTTTTCCGCCGGGGCGACGGACAGCAGCTCGCCATCGGCGAGGCGGCGCACCTGGACCTGGGCGCTGTCCTCGGCGTCGAACACCGCTGCCCAGCGGCGTCCATCCGGCGACAGCTTGATGGACGAAATGGCAGGAAGCTGGCCAAACAGCCGCAGCGGCGGCGGTCCGGCGGTGTCGGCCGCAAGCACCGGCCGGGCCGCGACGATGCACAAGGCGAACAGCAGCAGTCGCGCGACCTTCATGGTGCAACCCCGTCTTCCGCGACCCTGCAACGGTCAGGAAACCGGCGCGCTGGCGGACTGTCAAGGGCGGCTGGTCATCCGCGCAACAATTTGACGATTGCAGAGAAATCCTGGCCGCCGCCGCCGTTGTTGACGAGCAGCTGGTAGAGCGCTTCGGCAGCAGCGCCCATCGGCACGCTGGCGCCGGCGCCCTGTGCCGCTTCACACGCCAGTTTCAGATCCTTCAGCATCAGCGCGGCGGCAAAACCGCCGGCATAATCCCGGTTGGCGGGCGAGGTCGGCACCGGGCCTGGCACCGGGCAGTAACTGGTCATCGACCAGCTCTGCCCGCTCGCCTTGGACGAGATGTCGAAGAAGGTCTGCGCGTCCAGGCCCAGCTTCTCGGCCAGCACGAAGGCTTCGGCGGTGGCGACCATGGTGGCGCCCAGGATCATGTTGTTGCAGATCTTGGCCGCCTGCCCCATGCCCGGTCCGCCGGCGTGGATCACCGCCTTGCCCATCTTTTCCAGCACGGGCCGCGCCTGCTCGAACGCCGCATCTGGCCCGCCCACCATGAAGGTGAGAGTGCCGGCATCGGCCGCCGCCGTGCCGCCCGAGACCGGCGCATCAACCATCGCCAGCCCGCGCGCCGCAGCCGCTTCGCCCAGCGCCTTGGCGGTGGCGACATCGATGGTGGAGCAGTCAATCAGCACGGCATGAGGCTGTGCGGCGGCAAACAATTCGCCTTCATAGGCGGCACGGACATGGCGCCCGGCCGGCAGCATGGTGACGATGACATCCGCCCCGGTGGCGGCATCCACAGCGCTACCCGCTGCCGTCGCGCCGCCTGCGGTCACGCGCGCCAGGGCGTCGGCCGACAGGTCGAACGCCCAGACTTCGTGCCCGGCCTTGACCAGGTTGAGGGCCATGCCACCCCCCATGTTGCCGACGCCAATGAATGCGATGATCGCCATGTTACTTGCCTGTCCATTTGCCGGGGCGCTTTTCGATGAAGGCCGCCATGCCTTCCTTCTGGTCAGCGCTGCCAAAGAGGCCGTGGAACAGCCGGCGTTCGAAGCGCACGCCTTCCTTCAGGCTCATCTCGAAGGCGGCGTCGATCTGTTCCTTCACGGCGATGCTGGCCAGCGGAGCCATGCCGGCAATCGTCTCGGCCAGCTTCAGCGCCTCGTCGAGCAGGGTCTCGGTCGGCACCACGCGGGCCACCAGCCCCGAACGCTCGGCTTCGGCGGCGTCCATCATGCGGCCGGTCAGGCACATTTCCATGGCCTTGGCCTTGCCGATGGCGCGCACCAGCCGCTGCGAACCGCCCATCCCGGGGGTGACGCCCAGCTTGATTTCCGGCTGGCCGAACTTCGCGTTCTCGCCTGCGATGATGATGTCCGCCATCATCGCCAGTTCACAGCCGCCGCCCAGCGCAAAGCCCGAGACCGCCGCGATCCACGGCTTCCTCGTCGCCGTCACATGGTCATAGCCGGCGAAGAAGTTGCTGCCATACATGTCCGCGAAGGACTGCGTGCTCATTTCCTTGATGTCGGCGCCGGCGGCAAAGGCCTTCTCGCTGCCGGTGATGACGAGACAGCGCTGCGAGGCGTCGGCGTCATAGGCGCGGAAGGCCGCAATGAGGTCGCCAAGCACCTGGCTGTTCAGCGCGTTCAGCGCCTGCGGGCGGTTGAGGCGCACCAGCGTGACGGCGCCGCGCTGTTCGACGAGGATGGTTTCGTAACTCAATTCAGCTCTCCTGCGAGAAATTCGGCATGGCGCGCGGCGATGCGCGGGGCCAGCCGTTCGAAATCGTCCCAGTCGCCCGCCACGTCGAACATCTCGCCGGTGGGGAAGGCGTCGCTATAGTCGTCGAAATAGGGGCCAAGATCGTCGGCCTCCCCGGCATCGGCATCATAGCCGGTCACATAATAGCTTTCCGTGAAGCGCTGGCCGGCCGGCGTCAGGTCTTCCGGGTAGAAGCTGTTGGCGAACCGATCCCAGTACCAGTCGAGCGGGGTGAGCCGCCGCGCCGCCAGATCGGCATCAACCGCAGCGTTGTCCTCGCCAGGCACCACCATCCCACGCAGCGCCAGCCATGCCAGATAGAGCGCAGCGTGGGCCATGAGGGACTCTTCGCTCACCCCTTCCGGTTGCGATTCATGCCAGGTTTCGACCCGGTCGTAGGCCACGCCTCACCCCCCCAGGTCTCACCCCATCGTCGGAATGACGAACGCCGAACCACCATCGCCGCCGCCATCGGGCCAGCGGCCGGTGACGGTCTTGCGCTTGGTCCAGAATTGCACGCCTTCCATGCCGTGCTGGCCGATGTCCCCAAAGGCCGAGCGCTTCCAGCCGCCGAAGCTGTGATAGGCAACCGGCACCGGGATCGGCACGTTGACGCCCACCATCCCGACATTGACGCGGGCAGCGAACTCGCGCGCCACGTGGCCGTTCCTCGTGAAGATGGCGACGCCGTTGCCATATTGGTGCCGGCTGGGAAGCTGCAGTGCGGTTTCGAAATCGGGCGCGCGCACGATCTGCAGCACCGGCCCGAAGATTTCCTCGCGATAGCTCTGCATCTCCGGCGTGACATGATCGAACAGGCTGGGGCCGATGAAGAAGCCATCCTCGTGGCCCTGCAGGGTGAAACCGCGGCCATCCACCACCAGCTCGGCGCCTTCATCGACGCCCATCTGGATGTAGCTTTCGATGCGCGCCTTGTGGGCGGCGGTGACCACCGGGCCATAATCGGCGTCAGGGTCGGTCGAGGTGCCGATCCTGAGCTTCGCCATCGCCGGCAGCATCATCGCGCGCAAGCGTGTCGCGGTCTCCTCGCCCACCGGCACCACAACGGGGAGGGCCATGCAGCGTTCACCCGCGCTGCCAAAGGCCGCGCCGGTGAGATCACGCACCACCTGGTCGAGATCGGCATCGGGCATCACGATGGCGTGGTTCTTGGCGCCGCCCATCGCCTGCACCCGCTTGCCGCGAGCGCAGCCTTGGCTGTGGATATACTCCGCCACGTCTGAAGAGCCGACGAAGCTGATCGCGGCGATGTCGGGATGCTCGATGATTGCGTCCACCATCTCCTTGTCGCCATTGACGACGCTGAAGATGCCATCGGGCAGGCCGGCGCGCTTGAACAGATCGCCCAGCATGTGCGGCAGGGTGGGATCGCGTTCGGACGGCTTCAGGATGAAGGCATTGCCGGTGACGATGGCGACACCGGCCATCCACATCGGGATCATCGCCGGGAAGTTGAACGGCGTGATGCCCGCCCCGATGCCGATCGGCTGCCGGAACGCCCAGACATCGATGCCCGGCCCGGCGCCATGGCTGAACTCGCCCTTCAGCACATGCGGCGCGCCGCAGCAGAACTCGATCACCTCAAGCCCGCGCTGGATGTCACCCTTGGCGTCGGCCAGCACCTTGCCATGCTCGATGGACAGCACATGGGCGAGCTTGTCGATCTCGGACTCCACCAGCGCCTTGAAGGCGAACATCACGCGGGCGCGGCGCTGCGGGTTGGTGGCAGCCCAGGCCGGCTGCGCCGCCCGTGCCGCGGCAACCGCCTGGTCCAGCAGGTCGCGACCGGCCAGCCGAACTTCGGCCTGCACCCGCC
>NZ_WMHO01000077.1 GCF_010994245.1 Sandarakinorhabdus rubra | reverse complement strand
CTGCTGGCGCTGGCTGCACTGTTGCTGGGCTTCGTGTTCGGCCGCATGGGCCGGCCCGATGTGGCGCCGCTGCCACCGCCGGCCCTGCCGGAGCCGCCAACGCCGCCGCCGCCAAGCGACCGCATCGCCATTGAAAGCCTGAACGATGCCGTGCTGGTGGTGCGGGGCCCCCAGGTGGAAGCCGCCAATGCCGCCGCTCGCGCGCTGTTCGGCAGCCGGGTGGTGGGCAGCGACCTCAGGCTGACGGTGCGCCACCCGGTGCTGCTCGACGCGCTGGAAACCGCCATGGCCGGCCGCCCGGCGCAGCAGCGCGAGGTGGGCGGCCTGGGCAACGACAATCGTGCCTTTCGCCTGCGCATCGTGCCCGATGGCGAAGGCGGCAGTGCCGGGCGCAACCTTATCCTGCTCGACGATGTCACCGAGGCCAAGGCGACCGAGCGCATGCGGGTGGATTTCGTCGCCAACGCCAGCCACGAGCTGCGCACGCCGCTCGCAACACTGACCGGCTTCATCGAGACGCTGCAAGGCCCGGCGGCCGAGGACGAACCGGCCCGCCAGCGCTTCCTCGCCATCATGGCGCAGGAGGCCGACCGCATGCGCCGCCTGATCGACGACCTGATGAGCCTGTCGCGCATCGAGCTGGACAAATACGTGCGCCCCACCCAGCCGCTCGACCTGAAGGGCATCGTTGCAGAAGTGGGCCGCACGCTGGCCATGCGGCTGGAGGCCGATCAGCGCCGGCTGGTGATCGACGAGCCGGCCGAACTGCCCCGGGTGATCGCCGATCGCGACCAGGTGCTGCAGGTGCTGCACAACCTGATTTCCAACGCGCTGAAATATGGCCGGTCGGGCACCCCCATCCGGGTGACGCTGGCCTTGCGGGACGCTGCCGATGCCGGCGGTGCCGGCATGGTGCGGGTGACCGTGGCCGACGAGGGCGACGGCATCGCACCTGAACATCTGCCGCGCCTCACCGAGCGTTTCTATCGGGTCGATTCCCAGCGCAGCCGGACGCTCGGCGGAACCGGCCTGGGGCTCGCCATCGTCAAGCACATCATCGAACGCCACCGCGGCCGGCTGGAGATCGACAGCCGGCTGGGCGAGGGTACGAGCGTGAGCTTCACCCTGCCGATGGCCTGAAGCGCAGACGTCCGACCGGGGCGCAATAAAAATGTCATCAAATCGTCATACCCCGCTCACCGGCGGCCGCTATCGGCTGCGCTGTCACGAAGGGGCAGGCCGAGTCGTCCGGCGCCCGGCACGAGGTTTCGCAATTTGTCGCAGCGGTTCTCTGTCAGATTTGGCACTGTCAGCACCGGTCGCCGCACTCTGGCCGCGCTGGGCCCTGGGCTGGGTCTTGCGTGTTCGGCGGCATTGCTTCTGGCCGGCTGCGGCGGTGGTGGCCGCACCCAGATCCGCATTGTCGGCTCCTCCACCGTCTATCCCTTCACCACGGCAGTGGCCGAGCAGTTCAAGCGCAAATGGCAGGATTTCCCGGCGCCGATCGTCGAATCGACCGGGACCGGCGGCGGCATCAAGCTGCTGTGTGCCGGGTTGGGCTCGCAGTTTCCCGATGCCGCCAACGCCTCGCGCCGCATCAAGAAGAGCGAGGTGGAAGATTGCGCCAGCCACGGCGTCAAGGGCCTGATCGAGCTGCAGGTCGGCATTGATGGCCTGGTGATGGCACAGAGCCGGCAGGCGAATTTCCCCGGCCTTACCGAACGTGATGTCTATCTTGCGCTGGCGGCCAATCCGTTCGGGCGCGGCCCCAACCGGGCCCGCACCTGGAAGGACGTGAACCCGGCGCTGCCCGATATCCGCATAGAGGTGATCGGCCCGCCGCCCACATCGGGCACGCGCGACAGTTTCAATGAGCTCTACATGCTGAAGGGTTGCAACAGCGAGCCGGCGATGAAGGCGCTGAAAAAGAGCGACGAGGGCCGCCACAAGCAGATCTGCGAGAAGGTGCGCGAGGATGGCGCCTTCGTCGAGGGCGGCGAGAACGACAATCTGATCGTCCAGAAGATCGCCGCCAACCCCCGGGCCTTGGGCGTGTTCGGCTACAGCTTCGTCGAGGAGAATGGCGACCGCGTGAAGGGCCTGCCGCTGAACGGGGTCGAGCCGAGCTATGACAATATCGCCAGTGGCGCCTTCCCGGCGTCGCGGCCGCTGTATCTTTACGTGAAGGCCCAGCACGTGCCGGCGGTGCGCGGCATGCGCGAGTTCCTGGCCGAGTTCGCCCGCGAATCGACCTGGGGTCGGCGCGGATATCTGTCGCGCAAGGGGTTGGTTGCCTCGCCCGATCCGGTGCGCCGCGCCGGTGAGACGGTGGCGCGCAGCCTCGCCGTGATGGACGTGGGTGCCCTCACATGAGGCTGTTGATCGCCTTGCTGCTGGTGCTGGGCCTGGCGGGCCTGGCGTTCCTTGCCGGGCGCGCGCGCGGCGAGCGCATGGCGGTGGCGGCCGCGGGCGGCAACAGCCGGCTGGGCACCATTCATTCCCGTCCCGTCCACCATGGCGCCTATGTTGCCCTGCTGGCGCTGGCCCCGGCGCTGATCGTGCTGGCCGGCTGGAGCCTGATCGGCGATCGGTTTGTGGAAGGCCAGCTGATCGGCACCCTGGCCCCGGCCGAGCAGCCGGCCAGCCGCAACGACCGGCAAGCCCTGATGAACGAGGTGCGTGGCCTTGTCTCGGGCGATCTGCCCACCGCCTTCAACCCGCTGGCGGCGCGGCTGGCGCCGGCCTATGCGGCGGCCAGCGCCAATGCTGACCTGCTGGCGGGGGCACTGGCGGTGGCACTGCTGTGCGCCGGTGGCCTGTGGGGTTATTCGCGGCTGCGCCCGGATTTCCGCGCCCGCAACCGGGTCGAGCGGCTGGTGCGCGCCGTGCTGCTGCTCACCAGTGTGGTGGCAATCCTGACCACCTTCGGCATCGTGCTGTCGCTGATCTTCGAGTCCATCCGCTTCTTTCGCCTCGTCTCGCCGGTCGAGTTTCTCACCGGCCTACAGTGGAGCCCTCAGACCGCGCTGCGCGCCGACCAGGTCGGTGCGTCGGGCGCCTTCGGGGCGGTGCCATTGTTCTGGGGCACCATCTTCATCGGCGCCATCATCGCCATGGCGGTGGCGATCCCGCTTGGGCTGCTGTCGGCCATCTATCTCACCCAATATGCCGATCCGCGCCTGCGGCGCTGGCTGAAACCGATGCTGGAGCTGCTCGCCGGGGTGCCCACCGTGGTCTATGGTTTCTTCGCGGCCCTGACCGTGGCGCCGCTGGTGCGCAGCCTTGCCGTGGCGCTGGGCATGACCGACGCCTCGTCCGACAGTGCGCTCGCCGCCGGGCTGGTGATGGGCATCATGATCGTGCCCTTCGTCTCCTCGATGGCCGATGATGCACTCACCGCCGTGCCGTCCTCCATGCGCGATGGCAGCCTGGCGATGGGCGCCACCATGTCGGAAACGGTAAAGAAGGTGATGGTGCCTGCCGCCCTGCCGGGCATCGTTGGCGGCGTACTGCTGGCGGTGAGCCGTGCCATCGGCGAGACGATGATCGTGGTGATGGCGGCGGGCCTCGCTGCCAATCTCACCGCCAATCCGTTCAGCAGCGTCACCACCGTCACCACCCAGATCGTCGCGCTGCTGACCGGTGACCAGGAGTTTGACAGCGCCAAGACTCTCTCGGCCTTCGCGCTCGGGCTGGTGCTGTTCATCATGACGCTGATCCTCAACATCTATGCGCTGGCCGTGGTGAAGCGCTATCGCGAGGCCTACGAATGACGGCATTGGCCGCTCCGCTGGCCGAACGCGGACCCACCGACTGGACATCCACGGAGATGACGCAGCGCATCGCCCGCCGCTATCGGGCCGAGCGCAACTTCAGGCGCCTGGGCCTGCTGGCGCTGCTGGTCGCCGCGAGCTTCCTCGCCTTCCTGCTGTTCACTATCGTGCGCGACGGCTGGACCGGTTTCCAGCGCAGCGAGGCGCGGCTGGAGGTGGTGTTCGATCCGGCCGTGCTGGGCGTGGATCCGGCCGCAGTCGGCCGCGCTGGCGGCGACCGGCTGCTGGCCACTGCCGATTACCCCGCACTGCTGCTGGCCACCGCTGCCCAGCTTGGCCCGGCGGCCGACACGCTGTCCGATGCCGCCTGGCTCGATCTGCGTGAGACGCTGCAGGCCGATCCGACGCTGCTCGGCCAGCGCGCCACCATCTGGGTGCCGGTGCGCTCGTCAATTGACCTCCTGGCCAAAGGCAAGTTCGATCTGTCCGCGCCGTCCGACAGCCGCGGCGTGTCCGACGAGGAGGTGGCAGACTGGCGTTGGCTTGAGCGCGAGAACCGACTGCGCACCGGCTTCAATGGCGCCTTCATCAGTGGTGCCGATTCCACTGAACCGGAACTGGCCGGCATCGGCGGCGCCGCGCTCGGCTCATTGTTCACGCTGGCCATTACAATCGCCATCGCCTTCCCCCTGGGCGTGTTGTCGGCGGTGTGGCTGGAGGAGTTCGCGCCCCGGGGCTGGCTGGCCGACGTGATCGAGCTGTCGATCAACAATCTCGCGGCCGTGCCTTCGATCATCTTCGGCCTTCTTGGTTTGGCCTTCTTCCTCAATATCGCCGGGCTGCCGCGCTCCTCGCCCCTGGTTGGCGGCATCACGCTGGCGCTGATGATCATGCCGGTGATCGTGATCGCGGCGCGGGTGGCGATCAAGTCAGTGCCGCCTTCGATCCGCGATGCCGCGCTGGGCATCGGCGCCTCGCCGCTGCAGGTGGTGTTCCACCATGTGCTGCCGCTGGCGCTGCCCGGCATCATGACCGGCACCATCATCGGCATCGCCCGCGCGCTGGGTGAGACTGCGCCTCTGCTGCTGATCGGCATGCGCGCCTTCGTTACCGATGTGCCGCAGGGCGTCACCCAGTCTGCCACGGTGCTGCCGATGCAGGTGTTCCTGTGGTCGGACGATGTGCAGCGCGGCTTTGTCGAGAAGACGTCCGCCGCGATCCTTATCTTGCTGGTCATCCTGATCGCGATGAACAGCCTGGCCATCTATCTCCGCAACCGCTTCGAGAGGCGCTGGTGAACCCGAATCCTGCCCAAAATCCGGCGATTGGCCACAATCAGCAGCCCAAGATGACAGCGCGCGGCGTCAATGTCTTCTATGGCCAGAAACAGGCCATCAAGAATGTCTCGATCGACGTCTCGTCCGATCACGTCACCGCCTTCATCGGTCCTTCGGGCTGCGGCAAGTCCACCTTCTTGCGCTGCCTCAACCGCATGAACGACACTGTGGACAGTGCCCGCGTGGAAGGTGACATCGCGCTCGATGGCCAGGACATCTATGCGCCCCAGATGGACGTGGTGCAGCTGCGCGCCCGCGTTGGCATGGTATTCCAGAAGCCCAACCCGTTCCCCAAGTCGATCTATGAGAATGTCGCCTATGGCCCGCGCCTGCACGGCCTGGCGCGCAGCAAGGCCGAGATGGATGCGATTGTCGAAAGCGCGCTCCGGCGCGCCGGCCTGTGGGACGAGGTGAAGGACCGGCTGAGTGAAAGCGGCACCGCCATGTCGGGCGGGCAACAACAGAGATTGTGCATCGCGCGGGCCATCGCGGTCGATCCCGAGGTCATCCTGATGGACGAGCCCTGCTCGGCGCTCGACCCGATCGCCACCGCCCGCATCGAGGAGCTGATCGACGAACTGCGCGGCCGCTATGCCATCGTGATCGTTACCCACAACATGCAGCAGGCGGCCCGCGTCTCCCAGAAGACGGCCTTTTTCCACCTCGGCAGCCTGGTGGAGTATGATGATACCTCGACGATCTTCACCAACCCGCGCGAGACCCGCACCAAGGACTATATCACCGGCCGTTACGGCTGATCCCCAGTTCCGAAAGGCTTCCCCCCCATGGCTCCTCCCGCCGAGTTTTCTGCCCACACCGTCAAGAGCTTCGATGAGGACATCGCGCAGCTGCGCGCCGTCATCACGCGCATGGGCGGCCTGTGCGAGACACAGATCGGCGATGCCGTCGACGCGCTGGTGTCCCGCAATGTCGAGTCAGCGCGCGCCGTCGTCGAGCAGGATGCCCGGCTCGACGCGCTGGAGGCCGAGGCCGAGGCGCTGGCCGTGCGCATCATCGCCCTGCGCGCGCCGCTGGCTGACGATTTGCGGGAGATCGTGGCGGCACTGAAGATCGCCGGGGTGCTGGAGCGGATCGGCGATTATGCCAAGAATATCGCGAAGCGCGCCTCGGCCGTGGCCCATGCCCAGCCGATTGGCCCGGCGGTGATCATCCCGGAAATGGCGCGTGTGGTGATCGAGATCATCCATGACACGCTTGATGCCTATGTCGATCGCGATGCCGCCCGCGCCAATGCCATCCTGTCGCGCGACCAGCAGGTGGACGAGTTCTACAACTCGCTGTTCCGCTCGCTGCTCACCTTCATGATGGAAAACCCCCACTACATCACGCCGTCCACCCACCTGCTGTTCGTGGCCAAGAACCTCGAACGGATTGGCGATCACGCCACCTCGGTGGCCGAGATGGTGCATTATTCGGTGACCGGCCAGCGCCCCGCCGAACGGCCCAAGAATGATTTCACCTCAACGCTTTACAGTCCCGAGTAACAGCAAACCGGCACAGGAGCCTGACCGATGCGCGCCAAGATCCTGCTTGTGGAAGACGATGCCAGCCTGATCGAGCTGGTGACCTACAATCTCGAGAAGGAAGGCTTTGACGTCATCCGCACCGGCGATGGCGAGGAAGCCCTGACGCTGGCCGAGGAGGAAAAGCCCGATCTCGTCATCCTCGACTGGATGATCGCCAACCTGTCTGGGATCGAGGTGTGCCGCAGGCTGCGCCGGGCGCCTGCCACCGCCAACCTGCCGATCGTGATGCTCACCGCCCGCGGCGACGAGGCGGACCGGGTGCGAGGCCTGGAAACCGGCGCCGACGATTACATGACCAAGCCCTTTTCGCCGCGCGAGTTGATCGCCCGCATCCGTGCCGTGCTGCGGCGCCTGCGCCCGGCGCTGTCGGGCGGCCAGCTCGACTTTGCAGGCATCGCCATGGACACCACGGCGCACCGGGTGACGCGCGACGGCCGCACCGTGCAGCTGGGGCCGACCGAGTTTCGCCTGCTGCGCCATTTCCTCGAACATCCCGGCCGGGTGTTCAGCCGCGAACAGCTGCTGGACGCCGTGTGGGGCCGCGATGTCTATGTGGAGCAGCGCACCGTTGACGTGCACATCCGGCGCCTGCGCAAGGCGATCAACGCCGGGCCGGGCGGGAGCGAACTGCCTGACCTCATTCGCACCGTGCGTTCGGCCGGCTATTCGCTGGATGCCGCGGTCGCCGGACAGGTCGCCGCCTGACCGTCCGAATTCGGCGCAAATCGCTTTGCACCCCGGCGCGGCGCCGCTAAACGGCGTCGCGCAAGCATGATTCATCAGGGGTAATCACCATGTCGCTTTCCTTCGAAGGGCGTGTCGCCATCGTCACCGGTGCCGGCGGCGGTCTGGGCCGCGCCTATGCTCTCGAGCTCGCCCGCCGCGGCGCCAAGGTTGTTGTCAACGATCTGGGCGGCGCCCGCGATGGCTCTGGCGCGTCGCTGTCGGCGGCGCAGGCGGTGGTGGACGAGATCACGGCAGCCGGTGGCGAAGCGATGGCCAATGGCGCCAGCGTGACCGACATGACGGCGGTGGAAAAGATGGTCGCGAACGTCAAGGAACGCTGGGGCCGCGTCGATATCCTCATCAACAATGCCGGCATCCTGCGCGACAAGACGTTCGTGAAGATGACGCTGGATGAGTTCCGCACGGTGCTCGACGTGCACCTGATGGGCAGTGTCAACTGCACCAAGGCGGTGTGGGAAATCATGCGCGAACAGGCCTTTGGCCGCATCCTGATGACAACTTCGTCGACCGGCCTCTACGGCAATTTCGGCCAGGCCAATTATGGCGCCGCCAAGCTGGGCTTGGTTGGCCTGATGAAGACGCTGGCGCTGGAAGGCGCCAAGTACAACGTGCACGTGAACACCATCGCGCCGCTGGCCGCTACCCGCATGACCGAGGACCTGATGCCGCCGGCGCTGCTCGAGAAGATGGGCCCGGAAACCGTGGTACCGGCCGCCATCTATCTCGTGTCCGACGAGGCGCCGACCAATGTCGTGCTCAACGCCGGTGGCGGCGGCATCGAGCGCGCCTATGTGACCCTCACGCGCGGCATCCACCTGTCGGCCGAGGAGTTGACCGCAGAAACCGTGGCAGCGCGCTTTGCCGAAATCAGCGACCGCACCGGCGAACTGGTGCCCGACAATGGCGGCGCGCAGGCGCAGGTGGCGCTCGGCGGCGCGCGCTGATCGAGGAACGCGATCTGGATGCGGCGGTTGCCGCCGGCATCCTCGATGCGGCCACGCGCGAGCGGCTGGTTCAGTTCAGCCGCGACCTGAGGCGGGGCACGGCCGGCGGGGACGAGGAGAGCTTCCGGCTCCTCACCGGTTTCAACGACATTTTCGTGAGCATTGCCATCGGCCTTCTGCTGGTGGCGATTGGTGGCCTGGCCAGCCTGGTCTCCACGCTTGCCGTGGGGCTGGCGCTGGCGCTGGCCAGTTGGCTGCTGGCCGAATATTTCACCCGCCAGCGCCGCATGGCCCTGCCGTCCATCCTGTTGCTGCTCGGCTTTGTCGGCGCGCTGTTCGTGGCGGCGCTCGCGCTGTTCGGCGGCTGGCAGGCAATGACGGACGGTAGCCAAAGCGGCCTCGCGTCAGGCGCGATGCTGATGGTCAGCGGCGGCGTCGCGGCAGCCGCTGCAGCCTTGCACTGGTGGCGCTTCCGCGTGCCGATCACCATTGCCGCTGGTGCTGCCGGCGTGTCCGTGGCGGCGATCAGCATGGGAGCGGCGCTGCTCGGGCCGGCCTTCAGCCTGGTGGGAGTCAATCCTGTCAGCGTGCTGGTGCTGATCTGCGGGCTGGGCGTCTTCGCGCTGGCGATGTGGTTTGATGGCCGTGATCCGGCCCGCATCACCCGCCGCAGCGACGTCGCCTTCTGGCTGCACCTGCTGGCGGCGCCAATGCTGGTCCATCCGCTGTTCAGCGGCACCGGCCTCAGCAGTGCCGCCGGGCGGCCCGAGACTGCGGCAATCATCGTGATCGCCTTCGGATTGCTGACCCTGGTAGCGCTGGCCATTGATCGGCGCGCGCTGATCGTCTCGGCGCTGGGCTATGCCATCTATGCGATGCAGACCCTGTTCGGGCAGGGCGGGCTGCTCTCGATGGGGGTCTATGGCGCCTTGCTGATGGTCGGTCTGATGCTGGTGTTCCTGTCGGCGGCCTGGCGCCCGGCGCGGGCGCTGCTGATCGTGCGGCTGCCGGTTGGCTGGCGCGCCAGCCTGCCCACGCTGGCAGCGCCGCCGCGCTAGCCCTCTACCGCCTTGAGCAGCCGGCGCTCCACCACAGCCAGCACGCCGGCAAGATCATGCCCGCGCTTCAACACCGCGCCGCCTTCGCCATGCAGCACCCATTCGCCCTGGCGGTGGCGCAGGGACGGGTCCTTCACCAGCCGCACTTCGGGGTTCTCGGCGGCGCGACGGAAGGCCGAGAAGCTCGCCTGCTTGGCACCCAGCTCCAGCGCATAATCGCGCCACAGGCCGGCGGCGACCATGCGGCCATACAGCGACATGATGCGGTCGAGCTCGAGGCGGGTGAAGGCGACCTGGCGGGAGGCGGGGGCAATGCCGGTCGCAGCGGGCAGCGGGATGATGTTGCTCACGCCCCAGATGTGACGCGAGCGGCGCCCGCGGTCAACTTGCGCGTGAGGTCCGACGCGGGCGGCGTTCCTGTTCCGGCGGCCGTTCCCGTGTGAGTTCGTCGAGGCGGGCGCGCAGCTGCTCGATCTCGCAGCGCAGCAATTCCAGTTTCTGGGTTTCCGGATCGAACTTCTGCGCGCATGGCGTGCCATAAGGCAGGAACGGCTTCACATATTCCTCGGCCGTCATCACCACCGGCTTGGCCGGGATGCCCACCATGGTGGCGCCCTCCGGCACGTCGCGCGTGACGACCGCATTGGCGCCGATGCGCGCCATGGCGCCCACGGTGATCGGCCCCAGCACCTGGGCGCCCGAACCGATGATGGCGCCGTCCAGCACGGTGGGGTGGCGCTTGCCGCCGCGCCCGCCGGCCGGATCGGTGCCGCCCAACGTCACGCACTGGTAGATGGTGACATCATTGCCGATCTCGGCCGTCTCGCCGATCACCACGAAGCCATGATCGATGAAGAAGTTGCGGCCAATGCGGGCGCCGGGATGGATGTCGATGGCGGTGAACAGGCGGGACACGTGGTTCACCAACCGTGCCAGGAAGAAGAAGCGCAGGGAGAACAGGAAATGCGCGACGCGGTGCAGGGCCAGCGCCCACACGCCGGGATAGATCAGGATCTCCCAGCGCGAGCGCGGCGCCGGATCGCGCCGCTTCACCGAATCGAGATAGGCGATCAGACCCATTGCACGTCTCCGGCAGGCCCCACCACCAGAGAAGGGGAGCCTGACCAATTTGAGCAATACTTAGACCGGTTCAATGCAAAAGGCCAGCCTTCCCGTCGGAAAGCTGGCCTTTCTGGTGCGCAGCAAAGCTGCCTTGCGTCACAGCGCCTGCAGCGTTCGCGCCACGGCGTGGACCACGGCGGCGATGCGCACCGCGGCCTGGATCTTGTCGGCCGCGACGCCGTGCTGGGCCAGCACCTTGTCGTGCGCGTCGATGCACATGCCGCAGCCGTTCACCGCCGAAACCGCCAGGCTGAACAGCTCGAAATCGGCCTTCTCGATGCCCGGCGCACCGATCACGTTCATCCTGAGCTTGGCCGGCATCGTCTTGTAGTCGGGCCGCGAGGCCATATACGTGAAGCGATAATAGATGTTGTTCATCGCCATGATGCTGGCCGCTGCCTTGGCGGCGTTCAGCGCTTCCGGCGTCAGCTTCGGCGCGGCCTCGGCCTCCACCGCATCGATCAGCGGCTTGTGCGCGCAGGCATGCGCCACCGCCACCAGCGTGCCCCACTTCTGCTGATCAGTGAGCAGCTGTTCGGTGAGCAGGCTGGACACGTTGAGGCGCAGGTCCTTGGCGTAATCAGGCAGGGTCTTGGCGAGTTCGGAGAAGATCATTGGACTCCTTTCCCCTCGGCTTCGCTGGCGAGGGAGTCGTTGGCAAAGGGGGAAGGGGCCGCGGGCAAAGCCCGCGGCTGACGTCGAAGCGGTTCGCGGCGCGGGAGCGCGCCGCGCCCGCCCGGCCGGCCTTGCCGGAGTCGGTGGATAGCGCGCTGCGCTATCCACGCGCCCGGCTGCGGCT
>NZ_WMHO01000076.1 GCF_010994245.1 Sandarakinorhabdus rubra | reverse complement strand
CGATGCACGCCAGATGCTGGCGCCGATGTGGGCCAGCGGCGCGCCCGATGTGGCGCTGCGCAATGCCGAACTGGCGCTGGCCTCCGGCTCGCTGCCGGAAGCGGCGGAAGGGTTTTCGGGGCTGTTGGACGGGCCCCTGGCGGCCGCGGCCCGGCAGGGGCTGGGCATCACCCGGCTCCGGCAGGGCCGCGCCGCCGAAGCCAAGGCGGAACTGGAACAGGCGGTGGCGATGGATGCCGGCCTGGCCCGCGCCTGGAATGCTCTGGGCGTGATGGCCGACAAGGCGCGCGACTGGCCGGCGGCCGATGCCGCCTATGGCAAGGCGATTGCCGCTGCGCCCGCCGATGCCAACATGGTGGCCAATCGCGGCTGGTCCATGCTGCTGCGCGGCCATCCGGTGGCAGCCGAGCAGGATCTGTCCCGCGCGCTGGCGATGAACCCGGCGCTGGCCACAGCGCGCACCAACCTGGCGCTGGCCCGGGCCATGCAGGGCCGCTATGAAGAGGCGTTCCAGCTCTCCAGCAAGAAGACCCTGGCCAGCGATCTCAACACCGTGGGCTATGCCGCCATGGTGCGCGGCGACCTCGCCGTGGCAGAGGCCTATTTCAACCGGGCGCTGTCGCTCAATCCGCAGTTCGATCGCGCCGCCTGGGCCAATCTTCAATATCTGGCCACGCTGAAGGGCGCGGCGCAGCAGCCGGCCCTGGCGCCACAATGACCCTCTCCGATGCCGGCCTCATCGTGCTGGCCGTCTCGCTGCTCGCGGCCGCCGGTTTCGACCTGTGGAAATTCGAGATCCCCGACACGCTGACCATCACCATCATCGCCGGCGCCCTGCTGTTCGGGCTGGGCACGCCGGGGTTCGACTGGGCCAGCCATGCCGCCGCCGGCGGCGCCATGTTCGGCTTTGGCCTGCTGGCCTTTGCGCGCGGCTGGCTGGGCGGCGGCGACATCAAGATCATGACCGGCTGCGCCTGCTGGGCCACACTGGGCACCATCATCGAGCAGCAGGTGCTGATCGCGGTGGCCGGCGGGGTGCTGGCGCTGGTGCTGCTGCTGCTGCGCAGCTCCCTGAAACTGGCCGGTGTCACCGGCGAGGATGCGCCGCGCCTTGTGCGGGTGGGCGCCCATCTGCCCTATGCCGTGGCCATCGCCGGCGGCATGGCGGCGTGGGGCTGGCGCAACCTGCCGATCGGCTGAGCGGCCCGGCCGCCTGTTGCTGCACTGCAACGTCATGAAAGCGTAGCAATTTCGACATGTTGCCTTCGTATTCTGGCAACGCTGCTGTCATCAAACGCCCCTAGACGCACTCGCGCTGCACCACGGGCATTGGGCCCTGGTGGGTTTGGGGCCTGTCCATGATCCGCATCCTTCCGGCGCGCACCGCCGCCGTCCGCATCGCCTTGCTTGCCAGCCTGGGCGCCACCCCCGTGATGGCGCAAACCCTTGCCAGCGCCGAAGCCGGCGCCACCGCCGACGTGGTTGTCGCCGACGATCAGCAGCCGACCATCGCGCGCGCCGGCGAGACCACCACTGCCGACGATGGCGAAATCATCGTTTCCGGCCAGCGCCCGATCCGCGAATCGGAACGCGCCGCGCTGCAGGTGCAGAAGAACAGCGACCAGCTGGTCAGCGTGCTGTCGGCCGACAGCGTGGGCCGCCTGCCGGACCAGAACATCGCCCAGGCCGTCAGCCGCCTGCCCGGTGTGGCCGTGCAGCGTGACCAGGGCCAGGCGCGCTATGTCAACCTGCGCGGCTCGCCGCTGAACTGGACGACGCTGTCGTTCGACGGGATCAACGTGATCTCGCCGGAAGGCCGCGACGCGCGCTTTGACTCCATCCCGTCGGCGATCGCCACCCAGGTGATCGTGCGCAAGGCGGTGACGCCGGACATGACCGCCGAGACGATCGCCGGCAACATCAACGTCATCACCCGATCGGCCTTCGATTATGCCGGCCTGCACGTGCAGGCGCGCGGCGGCATCGGCTATGTCGATCTGGGCGGCGGCAAGGAATATGAAGCCACCGGCGTGATTTCCGACCGCTGGAGCACCGGCATCGGCGAGATCGGCGCCGTGCTGTCGGGCAGCTTCTACGAGCGCACGATGGCCACCGACAACATGGAAACCGACTGGGAAACCGTGAGCCGTGACCTGCGCCCTGTTGGTACCAATGAGGACCCGCGCGGCCTGATCGACACCCCCAATGGCGCCCGCCGCGTCTGGGCGCGCGAGACCGAGAACAAGCTCTATCGCCTGACCCGCCGCAACTACAGCGTGTCGGGCCGGCTGGAATGGGCGCCGGACAACGACAACAAGCTGTTCGTCACCTCGATCTATTCGGCCTTCACCGACAACGAGCTGCGCTCCAACTACATCTTCGATCTCGACGACCAGGAAAGCCGGGTTCCCAACCTGACGACGCCGTGCACCAGCAGCGTGCTGGCGCCGAACACCACCGGCTATGCCGATGCCTGCGTGAATTCGCCCTATGTCGGCACCGTCTATGGCGTCGACCTCAACGCCAACCTCTTGAGCCGCGAGTTCCTGCAGTCGGTGTTCATCAACACCATCGGCGGTGACCACAAGACCGGCGCCTGGACGATCAGCTGGCGCGGCAACTACACGCGCTCGCGGGACGACCGCTCGTTCCCGGCGCAGCTCAACTATGAAAGCCCCAGCTTTGGCAGCAACGGCGCCAACGCCACCAACCGGCTGACCGTGGCCTATGACCTGACCGATCCGCAGCTCACCAGGGTGGCGTTGTTCCGCACCCTGCGCGCCGCCGATGGCACGCTGTCGCGCGGCGAGCGCGTGGGCAACATCACCGATTTCCCCCAGTCGCTGACCCGCATCCGCAGCCAGCAGGCGGTGGACACGACCGAAGCCTACACCGCCCGTCTCGACCTGTCGGTGGACACCAGCCTGTTCGGCGACACCAAGTTCAGCTTCGGCGGCCAGTATGACAACCGCGTCAAGGAGGTCGACGAGCGGCTGCTCGACGTCAATGGCAGCAGCACGTTCAATGGCCAGAATGTCTTCACCGCCGCCAATGTGCCGCTCAGCCCGCTGGCGGTGAGCATCCCCGGCAACTATATCGGCCAGCTGCCGCTGGGCTACAGCTTCCCCTATTTCGGCAAGCAGAACATCATCGACGTGGTGAAGTCGGTGGAGCCCTTTGCCTCCTACGTGTTCAACAACAGCAACTATTACAAGGTGCGCGAGAAGGTCTATTCGGCTTACGCGATGGGCGTCACCAAGATGGATTGGGGCAGCATCGTCTATGGTGCCCGCTTCGAGCATGTGGAGAACAAGGCTACGGCGTTCCGCGCCGCAACCTCGGGCGGCGCGCCCACCGTGCTGAACACCATCAACCGCAGCTTCACCCAGGTCTATCCGAGCGTTCACGTCAACTGGAACGCCGCGCCCGACATGAAGGTCCGGCTGTCGTTCAACACCGGTGCCGCCCGCCCGGATTATCCGGTGCTGCGGCCCAACTTCACCTTCAACGATCCGAACCAGACCATCTCGGGCGGCAACCCCGATGCGGTGCCGGAAAAGACCCGCGGCGTCGATCTCTATTGGGAATATTATCCCAGCCGGGGCGGCTTCTTCATGGTTGGCGCCTATTACAAGGACGTGCGTGACGTGCTGTTCGGTTCCACCCGCCAGTTCGGGTCGGACGAGCTGAACTTCGACGGTGTCGACCGCTCGGTGTACAACTTCTCCACCACGCTGAACGGCGGCTCCGGCAAGGTCTATGGCGCAGAGGCCGCGGCCCAGCTGCAGCTCGACAATTTCCTGAGCGAGGATCACTGGTGGGGCGGCTTCGGCATCCAGACCAACGCCTCGTTCAACCGCAGCGAAGCCATCACCCCCGACGGCCGCAAGGTGCGCTTCCCCGGCACCTCGGATTTCGTGCTGAACGTCGGCCCCTATTATGAGAAGTACGGCTTCTCGGCCCGCGTCTCCTTCCAGTATCGTTCGAGCTGGATCGACAGCCTGGGCGAGCCCGGCGTGGGCGGCGACTTCTTCTGGGCGCCCGATGGCGAGCTCGACATATCGGCGCGCTACGCCATCACCAAGAATTTCGAGATCTACACCGACATCTCGAACGTGCTGAACGGCCCCGGCCGCCGCTTTGTCGGCAACGCGGCCCGCACCATCGAGCGCGAAACCTTCGGCCGCCGCTACACCGCCGGCCTGCGCGTCACCTATTGATCGAGACGAGGCCCGCCACCGCATCGTGGCGGGCCACCACTATCGGGGCGGCTTCATGCGCTTGATCACTCTGGCGGCGGGGGCCGCCCTGC
Source organism: Sandarakinorhabdus rubra (assembly GCF_010994245.1). Taxonomy (GTDB): domain Bacteria; phylum Pseudomonadota; class Alphaproteobacteria; order Sphingomonadales; family Sphingomonadaceae; genus Sandarakinorhabdus; species Sandarakinorhabdus rubra. Next base: position 7,054 of record NZ_WMHO01000076.1, on the reverse strand, counting down.
TGGCGGCGCCAGCCTGGTCGCACGGCGGCCACGGTGGCCTTGCCGAACGCCATCAGAACAAGCCCACCACGGGCGCCCTGCCCACTGTCGGCCGGCAATGGCTGCCCGGCGATCACCATATCCATTCCGAGTATAGCGCCGATTACGAGGCCGATCCGGCCAGCCCGCAGACCGCGCCGATCCCGCTCATCGGCAAGGATGGCCGCTATTCGATCACCAGGAACGCCCAGATGGCGCGCCAGTTCGGCCTGCGCTGGATGGTCAGCACCGATCATGGTGGGCCGAACCATTCGAAGCTGAACTATGAACAGGCCTGGCCGGAGGTGAACAAGGCCCGCGCCGCCGTACCGGAAATGCTGATCTTCTATGGCATGGAGTTCGACACGCCGGCCGGCGACCATTCGAGCCTGATCATCCCCTTCACCGGCGACGAGCGCGAGCAGTTGCGCGCCATCGAGTCAGGGTTCTCCAAGCGCGAGCCGTGGCCGCAGGACAAGGCGTGGGACAGCGAGGGCCGCATGATCGATGCGCTCAAGCTGATGCGCGACCAGAAGGCGCCGCCCGTCCTGATCGCCAACCATCCCAGCCGGTCGGCCACTGCGCCCTTTGCCTGGGGGCAATACACGCCGGCCGAGTTCCGCAACTGGAACGACACCGCGCCGCGCGTCGCCATCGGCATGGAAGGCGCGCCGGGCCACCAGGCCGGCGCCATCAAGCCTGATGGCAGCCCCGATCCCACCGGTAACCGCGGCGGCTATGGCCGTGCCCCCACGCTGGGCGGCTTCTGGGATTCGATGCTCGCCGAAGGCCGGCGCTGGTTCATCACCGCCACCTCCGACAGCCACGCCAACTGGCGCGATGGCGGCAATGATTTCTGGCCGGGCGAATACTCGAAAACCTACGTGCAGGCCCGGCCCGACCACGCCGACATCATCGACGGCCTGCGTTCGGGCCGCATCTTCGTGACCACCGGCGACCTCGTGTCGGAGGTGGAGGTTATTGCGAGCAGCGGCAACCGCAAGGCCGGCATCGGCGGCACCCTGAGCGCGCGGAATGGCCGCCCGGTCGACATCAGCATCCGCCTGCGCGACCCGGCCGCGCCCAACGCGGCGGAGCGCACCCCCGAGGTGGCGCGCATCGATCTGATCAGCGGGCCCATCACTGGCCCCGCCGCCAACCGCAGCACCGATCGGGCTGCCGGCACCGGCGTTATCCGGCGTTTCACCGCCTCCGACTGGCGCCGCGACGGCGAGGTGCTGACCATGACCTATCGCATTCCGGCCATCACTGGCCCGCTTTACCTGCGCGTGCGCGGCACCAGCACTGCCGAACTGGAGCCCAGCGCCGATCCTAAGGGCGAAGACCCGTGGGCGGACCTGTGGTTCTATGCCAATCCCATCTTCATCACCGTGAAGTGAGGGCCAAACCGATGCGCGCCGCACTGCTGCTGTTGCTGGCACTGGCCGCCTGCGCACCGCCCGCCATCGTGCCCGAGGTGAAGACGGCAAGCGTGACCGCCGATGCCGAAACCGTGGCGGTGAAGACCAGCGACGATGCCGCCGATGATCCGGCGATCTGGCGCAACGCCGCCAACCCGGCTGCCAGCCTGATCGTCGGCACCGACAAGCAGGCCGGGCTCTATGTCTATGGCCTCGACGGCCAGGTGCGGCATTTCCTCGATGCCGGCCGGGTCAACAATGTCGATCTGGCCGAAACCCGCGACGGCGTGATCGTGGCGGCCAGCGACCGCAGCGATAACGACAACGCGCACATCGCCCTGTTTCGGCTGAACACCGCCACCGCCCGGCTGGAGCCCATCGGACGCGTGCCGGCCGGCGCCGGCGAGGCCTATGGCATCTGCCTGTGGGCCACGCCGGGCGGCGACCGGAAGGATACGCTGACCGCCTTCATCGTCATCAAGGATGGCACCATCCGGCAGATCGAACTGGATGCCGCGCGCGGCACCGGCCGGCTGGTGCGCACGCTGAAACTGGGCACCCAGTCGGAAGGCTGCGTGGTCGATCCGCGCACCGCCCTTCTCTATGTGGCGGAGGAAGATGTCGGCATCTGGCGCTTCGATGCGCGGCCTTCGGGCAGCACTGCGGGCGTGAAGATCGCCGCCATCGACAAGGCGCGCCTGTTCGACGATGTCGAGGGGCTGGCCATCGCGGCCGAGGGCCAGGGCCATGGCGGCTATCTCGTCGCCTCCAGCCAGGGCGACAACGCCTATGCGCTGTGGCGCCTCTCGGACGAACGCTTCGTCGGCCGCTTCCGCATCGTGGACGGTGCGCTGGGCGGCACCCAGGAAACCGACGGCATCGAGGTGATCACCGGCGATTTCGGTCCGGCCTTTCCGGGCGGCCTGATGGTGGCGCAGGACGGCGAGAACCAGCCAGCGCAGAACTTCAAGCTGGTCGGCTGGGACCGGGTGAGGGAGGCGCTGGGACTATATTGATCGCCGGCAAACTGCTGGCCCTGTCACAAAAGCATCATGCAACTGCAATCTTGCTGTCACCCTACTGTCATAGTGCGCCGCGGGTCGCCGTCGCATCTGCGTGGCGGCACAGGGTCACATCACCATGAACAGCCTCTGCCAGCGCCGCCGCATCGGCCTCGCAAGTGCACTACTGGCCAGCCTGGCCGCGCTTCCCGCCAATGCCGCAGAGCCAACCATTGCCGAACTGTAGCGCCAGATCGATGAGCTCAAGGCGATGGTGGCTGAACTGAAGGCCGCCGCGCGTCCCGCTGCCCAGGCGCCCGCCCCGCCTGTTGACGGCACGCCGGGCCCGGTGGCGACCGCCGCTGCGGCCCCGAACCCGGCTCCGGCAACGACCCCGACCGCGCCGGGCCCTGTTGCCGTGGCCGCCGCGACGCCATCGGCCATCGTGCTCACCCCGCCGCCGCGGCGCAGCAAACCATGGTACGAACGGCTCAGCCTGCGCGGCTACACCCAGATGCGGGTGAACGAGATCGTGTCGGGTGATGCGACCGCGCCGGCCGGCGTGTCGCGACTGCGCTCGATCGGCGATGGCAACCTCACCGACAGGAACAATTTCAGCCTGCGCCGGGTCCGCCTGATCCTGCAGGGCGACTTGAACGATCATGTCTCGCTCTATCTGCAGCCGGATTTCGCCACGGCAGTGTCGAACCAGTCCGCCAATGAACGGCGCGAAGGCTTTGGCCAGCTGCGCGATGCCTATGTTGACTGGTTCCCGCTGGCCGATCACAGCCTGCGCCTTCGGTTTGGCCAGTCCAAGGTGCCGTTTGGCTGGGAGAATCTGCAGAGTTCCTCCAGCCGCCTGGCACTGGACCGCACCGACGGCATCAACAGCGCCGTGCCGACCGAGCGTGATCTCGGCGAGGTTGCCTATTACACCCCCGCCCAGGTCCAGCTGGTCTGGAATCGCCTTGCCGCCGACGGCCAGAAATTGTTCGGCAATTATGGCGCCTTCGGCCTTGCCCTCTACAACGGTCAGGGTACCAACCGCACCGAAACCAACAACAGCCTGATGTTTGTCGCCATGGTTACCTGGCCGTTCGCGTTGGATGGGCTTGGCCTCAACGGCCAGGTGCTCGAATTGGGCGGCGCGATTCTGCGCAACCGGGTGCAGCCGGAAATCCGCTCAGGCGCGGTCAGCCCTCTGTCCTATGCCGATAATCGCGTCGGCCTCCACGCCATGCTGTATCCACAGCCAATCGGTTTCCAGGCCGAATGGAACTGGGGGACCGGGCCGGAATGGGATGAGGTGACGCGATCCATAAGGGAAAAGCCTCTGACGGGCGGTTACATCCAGGCGATGGCGCGCGTGAAGCGTTCGCCGCTGGGTCCGTTCATGCCGTTCGCGCGCTGGCAGCACTATCGCGGCGGTTTCAAGGCCGGGCTCAACGCGCCGCGGCTGGAAACCGATGAGCTGGAACTCGGCATCGAATTCCAGCCGACCCCGCCGCTGGAGCTGACCATCACCTATGGTCACGCCAAGCGTCGCGAAGCCGACGAGCGCCGCAGCGGCCGTGCCCAGGGCGACCTGGTGCGTGCCCAATTGCAGTTCAACTATTGAGCCTGCCCAAAGCCCAAGATTGACCGGCCTCACCGGCTGCGCCACGCTGGGACGAAAATTTGGGGAGAGGCAGGCAGATGGCGCTGCTGGAAGGCTATCAGCGGTTCACCTTCGCGCGCGGCCAGTTCGGCCACGAACGGGTGCTGACCGCCACGATCACCGGCAACAACCCGGTCAATGGCGTCGATGAACAGATGCACCACGAACTGGCGCGGGTGTTCACCGATCTCCAGCATGATCCAGACAGCGACATCATCGTGCTGACCGGTGCCGGCCGCGCCTTCTGTGCCGGCGGCGATTTCGACTGGTTCGAGGAGCAGATCGCCAACCCGGCGCAGTTCCGCGACATCGGCTGGGACGCCAAGCGCATCGTCACGTCCCTGCTCGACATCGAGAAGCCGGTGATCTGCCGGATGAACGGGGCGGCGGCCGGGCTGGGCGCCACCATCGCGCTGCTCTGCGACATCATCGTGGCCGACGAGAATGCCGTGATCGGCGATCCGCACGTTAAGGTGGGGCTGGTGGCCGGCGATGGCGGTGCGGTGATCTGGCCGCAGCTGATCGGCTATGCCCGCGCCAAGGAATTTCTCATGACCGGCGACCTCATCAAGGCGCCGCGAGCCCAGGCGATGGGGCTGATCAACTACGCGGTTCCCACCGATCAGCTGGATGCAAAGGTGGCCGAACTGGTGGCCAAGCTGATGGGCAATCCCAAATATGCCGTGCGCTGGTCAAAGGTGGTCGCCAACCAGCCGCTGCGCGTGCTGGCCCAGCAGTTGATGGACGCCTCCATCCCCTATGAGACGCTCTCCAACCTCGCTGCTGACCGGGCCGAGGCGGTCCGCGCCTTCCGCGAGCGCCGGCCGCCGAAGCTGACGGGTGAATGATGGCGCCGCCGCTTCCTCCGGTCACCTTCACGGACGAGCCCGAGCATATCGGCCAGCTGCGCGATACCATCCGCCGTTTCGTCGCGAGCCACGCGCCACGCGAAGCGCGCATCCAGTGGGACCGGGCACACCGCTGGCCGCGCGACGTCTATGCCGAACTGAACAAGCTGGGCCTCACGGCGCTCACCGTCGCGCCAGAGTTTGGCGGCGCCGGTCAGGACCTGGTGGCAGCAATCGCGGTGATCGAGGAGCTGGCACAGGCGGGCCCGTGTCTGGCCGGGCCCTATATCCACACCGCCTTCTATGGCGGCATGAACCTGTCGGAGAACGGCAGCGACGAGCAGAAGGCCAGGTTCCTCCCCAGCCTGGCGCGGGGCGAGCTGTTCTTCGCCTATGGCCTGTCCGAGCCTGATGTCGGCGGCGACCTCGCCAGCGTCACCACCCGCGCGCGGCTGGAGGGCGACGAGGTGGTGATCGATGGCGCCAAGCGCTGGTGCACGGGTGCGGACTGGTGCCATTATATCTACACGCTGGTGCGCTCCGGCCCCGCGGAAGACCGCTATCGCAACCTGTCCTTCGTGCTGATCCCCACCGATGCGCCGGGCGTGCGCATGCAGGACATCCATCATGCCAACCTGCGCTACACCGCCAGCCAGGACGTGTATTTCGACAATGTGCGGGTGCCAGCGGCCAACATCGTCGGCGGGCCGCAGATGTGGAACCAGGGCTGGAAGCTCCTGGCGGGCCGCGCGCTGGATGTCGAGAAGCTGGAGATCACGGCGGTCGCCTTCGGCATCGCGCGCGCCGCGCTGGATGAGGCGTGGGATTATGCCCAGCAACGCGTGCAGTTCGGCAAGGCCATCGGCCAGCACCAAGCTGTGCGCCACAAGCTGGTGACGGCGCGCACCAAGCTGCAGGCGGCCCGGCACATGCTCTATCACGCCGCGTGGTTGGCGCAGGAAGGCCGGCCGTGCAGCGCCGAGACCAGCATGGCCAAATTGTTCGTTGCCGATACCGGCGTCGAGATCGCGCTCGCTTGCCAGCAGGTGATGGGCGCCTATGCCCTGTCGGACGCGTTCGACATGGAACGGCACGTGCGCGATCTCCTCGGCATGCCGATCGTCGGCGGCTCTTCCGACATGCAGCGCAACAATCTGGCCAGCCTGTGGAAGCTGTGACGCTCTCTGCCGCCCTGCTCGACACCGTCGCGGCCCGCGCAGCCGACACGGAACGCGCGCGCCGGCTGCCGGCCGATCTCGCCGCCGAACTGGCGGCCGCCGGCTGTTTCCGGCTGCTCGTGCCAAAGGCGCTGGGCGGCGCGGAGGTGGACGTGGCGACCATGTTCACCACATTGGAAGCGCTGGGCCGCGCCGATGCCGCCACCGCCTGGTGCGTGATGATCGGCGGCACCACGGCGCTGCTGTCGGCCTGGTTGCCTGACGCGCACGCCCGCGAGATCTGGGCTGATCCGAACGTCATCACCGGCGGCGTGTTCGCGCCGATGGGCAAGGCGGTTGTTGACGGTGATGATTATCGCGTGTCCGGCCGCTGGGCCTGGGCGTCGGGCAGCGCCAACTGCGCCTGGTTGCTGGGTGGGGCAGTGATCCTCGACGATGGTGAACTGCGCCGGCTGCCGTCGGGCGCGCCCGATCATCGCATGATGGTGATGCGCCGCGCAGAGGTGGACCTGATCGACACCTGGGATGCGCTGGGCCTGCGCGGCACAGGTTCGGGTGACATGGCAGCGACCGATGTGCGCGTGCCGCAGGGACGCAGCGTGTCCTTCTTCACCGACACGCCGCGCCATGAAGGCCCGCTCTATCGCTTCGCGCCCTTTGGCCTGCTGGCACTGGGCATCGCGGCCGTGGCCAGCGGCAACGCGCTGGGCGCAGCTGATGATCTGAAGGCGCTGGCGACTGCCAAGAAAGGGCAGGGCAGCAGCCGCACGCTGGCCGAACGCGGCGTGGTGCAGGCCGATTATGCCGCCGCCCATGCCGATCTGGAGGGCGCCCGGGCGCTGGTGATGGCCGAGATTGCCGCCGCCTGGGACCGCGTGTTGGCCGGTGATGCGCTCGATCTGCCGGCCCGCGCCCGGCTGCGGCTGGCGGC